>JABFSN010000225.1 GCA_013140575.1 Phycisphaerales bacterium
GGCCACGAAAAACTCCTCCCCGTTCGCCCGCTGAATCGAACCGTTCACCCGCCCGCCCGCCGAGACCGACAGAAACACCCTCGATCCCGTCTCGCCCGCAACGCGTCCGCGCATCAACACCACGTCCGGCGCCGGCAACTGCCGCACGCCGTCCCTGGTTTGCACCAGAAACCGCGTCGCGCCGTTCGTGACGGAAAACCGTTCCATCTCCAACGACACCGCAGCCGATCCCGGAATGGGCAATTCCAACACGCGACGAGCCGCCCCCGTCACCAGGTCCTGAAAGCCGTCCGCCTCAATCGCCACCTGCGCCGACGTCCCGTCCTCGGCTTCCACCACCGTGCCAAACACCCTCGCCGCCCGAGACGATCCGACATCGCCCCCGTCGCCGCGCACCGTCGCTCCGCCTACCACCACGCCGGCAATCGCGAAAACCAACATTGCCGCCAAATCCGCCACGCACCGATCAAGTACATTCCGTCGCATGATTCTCCCCGTGTATGCGTCCGTTGAATCTCGGAGATTCCCCCCCACCCGCGCGCAGGCCGCCGGAAACCCCATCCCCTTCGAATTAGGTAGGCTCGCAACGATGAACCCCTCGATTGTCGCCGAACAGGACGGCCGTTGCAAGGTATTTCCACCCTGCAGTTACCGTCAGACGGTTGTTTTTGTCGGAAGCGGAAGATCTGACTTCGGAGGTGTGTCCGTTCGCCTGCGGACCCAATCACCCCCGCCGGGCGGGATCGCGGAGGGGTGTCAATCAGGCCGGCGTCAGCACGCCGCGGGGACGGCCAGCAATTCGTCGATGGTCTTCACCAGATTGATCAACTGCGGCTTGGTCAACTGCCGATCCGCGCCCACGGCCTCACACTTCTTCAAATTGTCCAGGCTGACCAGCGAGCTGAAGACGATGACCGGCACGTCCTTCAGTCCCGGATGCGACTTGATGCGCTTGGTCAGGTGCAGCCCGTCCATCCGCGGCATCTCGATGTCCGTGACGATTACGTCCGGGCGCTCGCCGGCCGCGTGCATCTCCAGAACCGCGTCCAACGCCGCCTGACCGTCGTTGAACACCATCACCCGGCCGAATCGCGCCGTGTCCAGCGACGACAGCAGCAACTTCCGGATCGTCGGAGAATCCTCGGCCAGCACCACGGTGTACGCGCTGCGGTCGATGGCCCCGGTCTCTTCATCGAGTGATTCCAACGCGTCCTGACCCGCGATCCGAAACGCGATCCGCTCGAAATCCACCATCAGCACCAGCTTCTCGGCGATGTGCGACACTCCGATGATCGCGGCATCCTGCTGCTCGCCGGCCAGCGGCACCTCGCCCATCTGCGACCACGATATCCGATGGATCCGCTCCACCCCATCCACCTGAAACCCCAACCGACGATCGTTGAACTCCATCACGATCGTGCGCACTTCGCGCTCGTCCTCCAACGCCGGCATGGCGAAAAACCGCCGCAGATCGACCAGCGGAAACACCCCGTCGCGCAATCGAAACACCCCGCGTACCGCCGGATGCGATTGCGGCAGCCGGGTCAACGGCACCGGTCCTAGAATCTCCCGCACCTTGGCCACGTTGACCCCGAATCGCCCGCCGTTCAGCAGAAAAACGAACACCTCCAGTTCGTTCGTCCCCGATTCCACTAATATGTTGGTTCTTGATTCGGCCACCGGTTTCCGTCCTTTATGGAGTCCAATCCGACCGCACCCCGCCCGTCGGTACTTATCGGCAATCGACCCGCGGCGTTTCACCTGCCGCCAAGATCCCGTAGTGGGTCCGTTTGACCCGTCCCGCCGGCCCCTTGTTATTCTGAGCGACCACCGCGACCACTTGTCATTACGAAGGGACGCAGCGAGCGAAAAATCTTGCCGGTGATGGCGCCCGGCCGGATACTTCGCCCGCCTTCGGCACGCCCAGCTCGACTTTTGCCGTTTTTCCTTGCCCTCACGCGGCTTGACTCAGGTGGTCCAGCAGCGTGCGGCGTAGACCGGTCGGGAGTTTTGCGATACCCCCATGTTTCGGCGACTGTTTCAAAACCGTTTCCCAGCACAGGCGACGCACGCACGTGATCGCATCGCTGAACGTGATCTCTCTCTTGGCGTACCACGGCGTGGTGGCCGGTGCTTCGTGGGACCGGCGAAGATCAGGCTCGCCAGACGGAACAGACCCGGCAGACACGGCGCGGTGCGCAAGACGCTCTTCTTCGACCCGTTGCGCGGGGTGGTGAATCCCAGATGAGCCCGCACCTCTTGAAACGTCACTTCGATGCTCCAGCGACCGGCGTAGAGACCGACGATTCGCTCGGGAGGCAAGGTCGCATCGGTGCTGTAGAAGTATTCGTAGAGGTGCGTTCCCTGCACGTCGTGCACAAAGACCCAGCGCACCGGCACCAGTCCGTCGCCGCCCAGGAGGCCCGGCAGAGAACGCGATGGAAATCGCTCCCGTGCCCGGTGGCCAGAGGCCCGAGCACGCGCAGCATGGCCATCACGGTTCGCCGCCGCAGCGCGAGAATCGCGCCGAGAAAAAGCGTCGCCACGCGCTGGAAAGTCGGGCGCGTAAATGCTATCGAGAACGCCGCCACCAGCGGCTCCGCCGCCTTGGGTATGCGAACCATGTCGGACTCCTTTCCGCTTCGCCGGCCTCAACACACCTGCGAAGATACGAAGGAGACCGATTTTTTATAAGCGTCGGATCATGAAAACACCGCCCAAAAACGGCAAAAGTCGAGCTGAGGGCCTCATAAGTTACAAACCGAGTGTTCAGGTTCTCATCCTGAAGACACGGGTTCGATTCCCGTTGGGGGTAGTCGTCGCAAGGGCTGGCGTGACGCCGCAGCGCGTCGCAGAAGCCCTTGGTTTTCATGGGTTTACGTGAGCGTCGCCCAGTGGCACTCATTTCGCGTTCGCCGCGATCTGGAAAAAGGCCCAGTCGATCAGGTCGACATCGTGGTCGCAGTCCTGGTCCATGACGCCGCACTCGGGCACGACGATGCCCCCATCGGGTCCGCGGTAGCAGGCGATAAACGCCCCGTGGTCGAAAAGATCGACGACCCCGTCGGACTCGAAGTCCCCGGCGCCGTCCCCGATGCCGAATTCGTACGCCCCGACATCGACCCGGCCGCACTGCACGCGGGGCAGGCCGTCGGCGTCGCGACCACCGAAGCCGTCCACGGACTGCGGATCGCCGGCGTCGATGCACGGCGAACCGGGCAGCAGACGCAAATCGCCGTTTTCGAGGTCCACGAACATCGGGTCGTCTCCGAAATTGCCGTTGGAGTCGATTGAACTGCCCTGCCGGCAGGAGAACCGGATATCCCCGGTGTCCGGCGCGGCAGGACCGGCGATTTGCCAGAAAATGGAATTCGAGATGCTCGCGGCGCCGAAGATGCCCGCGCCCACCCCTCCGTATTCACCGCCGACTGTTCCGATTCCAACGCCGTTGTTTACAAACGTGCAATTGCGAACCTGCGCACCATCCGCACCCCAGATCGCGGCGCCGCTCCCGGCACGGTTGTCGCCGCAGCAGTCGGAGAACAGGCTGCGACCGCCGTAGTTTCCCACGAAGACGCTGTCGGTCACGGTGCATGGGCGATCACCCAAACGTTCCAGTCCCGCGCCCCACCCGCCGGCACCGGCGCAGGAACAGCACAGTCCATCCTCAACGGTGACGCCTCCACGCCCCCCCGTGTTGCGGATGATTCGGCACGCTTTGACCAGCGTGTCCGAATGTTCGACGCGTACGCCAATTCCCGAACCTCCATCGGTGGTTCCCCCTCCGTTCGAGCCGCGATTCTCCTCGAACAGACATCCGAACAATTCGACCTTCCCGGCGCCTTCCGCCGACAATCCAACGCCCGCTCCGCCGGGACCGCTGCCGTAACTGCAACGCGGGGGATAAGGCTCTTCGCAGTCGTTGGAGCAGCAACAGGGGTAATCCCCACCGAGTCCGCCGTAGTCGCCCTGGTTCTGCGCCAGATGGCAGGCGTCCAGTCGAATGTAGATTGAACCGACGGCGTGAACGCCGTAAGCGCTCCCTCCGGCCCGGCCGGGCCCCTGGGTGGACCCGCCTCCCTCGCCCCCGATGTTACTCCCCATGGTGCAGCGCTCGGCGATCAACGTGGAGCCCGGGCCGACGTATACGCTGATGCCATTCCCGCCGGCGTTTTCCGCAGCGCCCTTGCTTCCGCGGCTGTCCCGAATGGTGCAGTCCGACATCCGCACATGGCAGTCTTCGACGCAACGGACTCCGCAGCCGTCCTGGCCTTGATTGGCAACGCCGTAGTTCCCCTGCACCGTGACGTTGACCAGCCGCGCGTCGGAATGGTCGAGAAGAATGCCGGTGCTGCCGCGTTCGATGGTCAGCCCGTCGAGAATGAACCCGTCCAGACCCGACCCGGCCAGAACCGCGTCCTTTCCATACCCGCGCAGCGTGGTGACATGGCTCGCGGGATCGCGCTGATCGACGTCCGTCTCGCCGCCGACGAATCCGCCGTAGATCGCGGCCTCGCCGGAAAGCACCAGCGGGTATCCCTCGATGGACTGATAGACGCCCTCGGCGATCCAGATTTCATCGAACGCGTCGGCCGCCAGCAAGGCGACGTAGGGATGCGGCAGCGCGGAGTCCCAGCTCGTGCCGTCACCGGTTCCGTCGGCCTTGACGTACCAGATACGCTCGCACTCGTCGGCGATTCCGTTTTCATCGACGTCCAAGCTATACCCCAAGGCGATGTCGCAATCGTCCGGTATGTGGTCGCCGTTGCAGTCGAGTTCGCATTCGTCGGGCACTGAATTCGTGTTGCAGTCCGACGATGTTCCCGATGCCGTGTCGCAATCGTCGGGCGTCGCATTCGCGTTGCAATCCGTCTCGCACTCATCGGGTCGGCCGTTGGCGTTGCAATCGTCGCTCTCGCCGAAGGCGATGTCGCACTCGTCCGGAAAAGCATTGACGTTGCAGTCGCCGCTGACGCCGAACGCCAGATCACAGATATCCGGTACGCCGTTGCGGTTGCAGTCTTCGGGCGACTGGCACTCGTCGGGAATTCCGTCGGCGTTGCAGTCGGCGCTGGTTCCACCGGCGATGTCGCATTCGTCGGGTATCCCGTTGGGCTGGCAATCATCGGGCCCCGGGCACTCGTCGGGAACGCCGTCGGCGTTGCAGTCGGCGCTGGTTCCATCGGCGATGTCGCATGCGTCGAAGTTGCCGTTGAATTGGCAGTCGGAGATGGTCAATAATGGGCGGAATTCAAAGTACGTGGGCGCCGAGAGCGTGTCTCCCGAGGCGAACGCGGCCTGCACGCCGGGCGCAACCGGATCGTGATCGACGGGCGCGCCGGTGACTCGATCGAACTCGAGGATTTCGTCGGTCTCGCGGCTGGCCACGAACAGATTGCGCTGGGGCGGGGGGCCCCAGGCCAATCCTTCGGGACCGTCCAGTCCGCCGGAGCCCGGGGCGATGAAATCGTCAACAAACGCGGCGCCGCCGGCTTCGACGCGTTGGTAGCGGCGGACGCTGTCGAGACCGTAGACCGCGACCAGCAGCGTGTCGTTGTCGTCGAAGAGCAAACCCATCGGGTTGCCGCCCAGAAGCGACTGCGGAATGCGGACGCCCAGCGAAGCGCCGTTCGCGGTCCGCTCGCCGATTTCGCGTGCGTCGCCCTGGCTACTCACGAGAACGGTGCCCCAAGGCGTCAAGACGAGATCCGCAGGGGACGTTATCGGACTCCACCAACCGATCGACAGACTCGGTAGTCGTCCTATCCGCACCTCATTCGACGCGTACTGGGCGATGAGAAGGTCGTCCTCATCGCGGAACAACAGGCCGACCGGTTGATTCGCCGAAACCTGCCGGCGGAAATTGCCACCGGCGTCGAGTTCGAGGACGCGATTAGTCAGCGAGCTGCTGACGTAGGCGAAACCGTCCGGACCAAAGACAATGTGGTTGGCATAATCCAGGGCAAAACCGGGCCCTCCGCCCGGCGGAACGAAATAACCACGCGCATCGCCCGTGACTCCATCGAACACCGCGATGCTGTCGCCGTCCCGGTTGCATACATAAAGCTCCCGGACGCCCTGAAGCTCACAGTCATCGGGCCGGCCGTTGGCGTTGCAATCGTCGCTGATGCCCGAGGCGATATCGCACCGGTCCGCCTGGCCGTTGCCGTTGCAGTCGATGTTGGATTCCACGACGTCCGGAAAGCCGCTGTCATCACAGTCGACCAAGCCCTCGCAATCGTCGGGAACACCGCTTCCGTCGTAGTCGTCCTCGCAGGGATCGCCTTCACCGTCGCCGTCGCAATCCGCCTGGTTGGGGTTCGAGATTCCGAGGCAGTTGTCCTCGTTGTCGTTGACGGTGTCGCCATCCGCGTCGTCGTCACACGTATCGCCGACCCCGTCCCCGTCCAGATCGACGCGCTGGTCGTTGGCCACGTCCGGACAGGTGTCGCACGCATCGGACCAGCCGTCGCCGTCGATGTCGAAGCCGTCGGTCATCAGGCGGTAAATATGCAACTTCCCGGAATTGTCCGGTGCGCCCACGAAGACGTCGCGCCCGCGGACCGCCACGCCGTATCCCAATTCGCTACCGTCCGGGAGCGGGGATGCCGGGAACCTCGACTCCAGCGGCCAGTCTCCGGTCGCGCCCTGGAAACGATAGATGTACATCGTTCCCGTGTCCAAACCGCCATAGCCCGAGCCGGGCACGCCGACCACCGCAAGACCCCCGTCCAGCGCGACGGACCAAGCGAATTTGTCGTCGGAGCCGCCGCCTGGCGCGACCAGCTTCCGCCGTTCGATCCACTGTGCGCCGTCGAACTGAAACAGATACGCGGCGCCTCTATTGGCGGCGCCTCCAATTCCCGGCGCGCCGGGTGCGCCGACAACGGCCCAGTCCTCCCACAGGGCCACGCTCTGCCCGAACTGGTTCCCGGTGACGTCATCCGATGCGGCCAGTGTCTGACTCAAGACCCACTCCGTCGCGTCGTCGTCGTAGACGTACACGTAGGCGCGGCGAACTCCGGGCGCCCCGATGAACAGTCGCTGGTCGCTCAAGCCCACGGAACCGCCTGCCAGCCCATTCGCGGCCGACGACGGCTCGATCTTCTGCTCCTCGATCCACGCGTCGCCGTCCAATCGGTAAATGTATGCCGAGCCGACGTAGGAACCGCCAGGAGTTCTGTCGCGGGGAGCGCCCACACAAATGACGTCCCCACGGACGGATACGGAGCTGCCGAACTCGTCGTTGGGTCCGCCGCCCGACGCCGTCAGCTTGACGACGAAGCCCCAGTTGTCGGTTCCGCCTTGATGGCGCGCAAAAACGCTTGCGGCCCCGGCATTGGTTCCCAGCGTGCCATCCCTGTAATCGCCGACGACGATGACATCGCCATGCATGGCCAGCGAATTGGAGAGGATCCCGTTGCCTGAGCCATACAGCCGCCGCTCTTTCCCCCACGAAACACCGTTGTATGTGTAGTGGAACACTTGCGATCCCCCTACTACAAGATCGTCTCCCTGGGCCGCGACCCTCGCGCCGAATCTTGAACCGTGCGACCCGGGAATCGTGGGGTCGGGCAGCGTCGGCAGTTCGCACGGCCCGACCTGGCACTCGTCGGGCACGCCGTTCGCATCGGCGTCGAGGCTGACGACGTCGTGCACGTCGCACGCATCCGGAACGGCGTTGTGATTGCAGTCCTCGTCGGCGCCGTAAAATAGGGCACACGCATCCCCCTCGCCGTCACCGTTGCAATCGGCCTGGGTGGGGTTGGAGACATCGGGGCAGTTGTCCAAGTGGTCCGCGATGCCGTCGGCGTCGGTGTCGCCCTCGGCGTAGGCGTTTGGACCGCCGGGCGCGGCCGGGCGTGGGTCATCGCCGCGTGGCGATTCGTCGGGCGCGGCCGATGCCGCCTTCGGCCGGGCGAGCGCGAACGCAAGGTCGGACGAGGTCGGCAACCACCAAACCGTAAGGAACACTGCCACGCATGTTGCGCCAAATGGGATGGGGTGTTTCATGGCGGGCTCCTGCCAAAGCGATGTCGCACCGGCGAGCGCGGATATCGCGTACCGTAATCCTACCAGAATTCCAAGCCAAATTGAGCGAACGCCCCACAGTTTCACACAATTGAAGTCCGAAAAATGACGCCCCGGGGTGTCCGATTTCCGCGAATCAACCGTGCGGCGAGGTTCATGGTCGCGCTCCAGTCGCCCACGCAGACACTCGCGCCGCGCATGGCCGGCGGGCCTGTTTGGCCTTCGTCGGTCATGGCCCGCGTCGTGCCCAGGTGGTCGGCGTGGAAGTATTTCACGTCGAATTCGCCGGTGGTTGCGCCCGGGGTGAATTGGGCCAGGCCGAGGTGGTAGCGGACGACGTTGGAGCCGACGTAGTGGGCCGGGGCGGGGTCCGTCGTCCAGGTCAGCGTCCAATCCTTCGTCGGCGTTTCGCCGTCGTAGCTGGTCCAGGTGCCGGTGTCGTAATTTGGCATCAAATCGTTGGGCTGGCCGGGGTTGATGATGCGGTCGCGCATCATGTAACGCGTCCGGCCATTGCCGCGGAATTCGCGGATGGAGGTGGTGAGTAACGAGCTACGATGGCTTAACAATCAACTTTCCACATTCCGGGCAATTACGTGATTCGCTCAGTCCTCGCAAATCGTAGCCACACTCACGGCAAATGGGTATACCATTTTCCCAAATCTCCAGTCGGACCTTCCGTCGGACAACGGTCCTGACATAGTACAGCGTAAACAGCACCGAAATAATAAGCCACGACACACCAAACACGAACAATGCAACAGGCGTCCAAGGTTGAAATGCCGATGCTATTGATCTTCGCCTAATTAAAGAAACATGACTTCGCGGCACGATAAAAGGGTACATGAGACCGCAAGGAAGCGCCGAGGAGTTGGAACGTCGTCGCCGGCGGGCGGTGGCGTTGGTTCAGGAGGG
>JABFSN010000262.1 GCA_013140575.1 Phycisphaerales bacterium
ATCGGTAATGGCGCTTCGGCGACCCATCGCCCGCCCGCCCGTTCAGCCATTCGCAATAGCGCCGGGCCGCATTCAGGCTGACCCACTGCAACGCCGTCCGCGACTGTTCCGACATCGGAATCGTGCTCAACATGTCGTGAACGGTGCTTCGTACACTTCCCCCGGCGGCCGGTTCCTCAAAAACGCCCTCGCTGGCTTTCGAATTGATGAACGGCTCGATGGCCGCGTACGTCACCTCGGTTGTCGATAGGAAAACCGGCTTGACGGTAACCGCTGAATCCGATCGCAGCTCATCCGGCAGTTGGTCCCGGTCGTCCGTCGCCGCCCCGCGAATGTACGCATCTTCGCCGGGTAGACGCACAAACGTCAGTCCCGACACGATATCGACGACGACATTCCCGCTCGTCGGGACCGCCACCGATTGCCCCAGCCGTGACACGCACCACGCGGCCGCCATGACCACACCTGGCGACGTCTCCGCTCCGGCCGACTTTACGCACAGCTCCGCGTATTCGCTGACGTCGCTCGTCGTGATGCCCCCCTGTCCGGCCAATTGACCAACCAGGCAGAACGCCGCGTACTTCTGCTGATCTGTGCCCTCCCGCGCCCGCTCAGCGATGTCGTTCAACACTTTTTCCGACGACGGCCACGTCGGTTCGTCGGTCGCGTCTGGAACGCCCAGGCGGATTTCCGCTCGAAGAATCTCCCGTTCCTTCCACGGGACATGCACGATCTCCAGCCACTCGCCGTTTTGCCACAACAGACCCCCGTCCACCGACGCCCAAAACGCATCCGGATCGACCGCCGGCGCGGTCCGCGCGCCGACGATCCGCTCCGTGAACGCCGTCGAATTCAGATACTCCCGGCATCGGTTGGACAGGTACTCGCGAACCCGGGGCGACGCACCCGCAACGCTTGTAAACGCCGCCTCCGGTCTCGAAACGAACAGCTTCGCAATGCCCGTCGCCTTCTCCTGATCCAGCGCATCGCGGTCCAGAATGACGACCACGAAACTCAGCGCCAGCACGAACAGCGTCACCGCCAGACCGATGTGCACCACGTGCCGCTGAACGAATTTCTTCGCGCGGTAAACGCCGCTTCCCGCCAGCGGCGTGACCGGACGCCGTTCCCGCATCGCCTTCAGGTCCGCCGCCAACTCGGCCGCCGTGCTGTAACGCCCGTCCGGTTCAGCCGCCAGGCATTTGCCCACCACCGCAGCCAGCTCCACGCCGACGGTCTTCTCCAGATCGCCCTTGGCAACGACCGCCGCGTCATGCGTCAGTATGTCACGGTAGACCGCCAGCCGTTCCGACAGGTCCGCGGCCTTCTTCAGCCGTTCGTTGTTGACGTCTCGGGCGTGCGGCGCCCGTCCGGCCAACAGCGCGTACAGCGTCGCCCCCAGCGCGTACACATCCCAGCGCACGTCCGGCTGTACCGGCGATCCGCTCTCGCCCAGCCGGGCCTGATCCGGTGCCATGTAATACAGCGTTCCCAGCGCCTGCGACGACTCCGTAAAAATCCGCGATTGTCCGAAATCGACCACGCGTACATTGTCCTGCTCGTCCACCAGCACATTGGCCGGCTTCAGATCGCAGTGAATCAGTCCCTTGCCGTGTACGTACGTCAACGCGTCGCAGATTTGTTCGGTCCAGCGCAACGCCCGTGCCACCGGCACGCGCTTCCCCTCGCCTACAAACTGCTCCAACGACCCGCCCTCGATCAGGTCCATCGCGTAGAATGGCGGTTCGCTTGCCAGATCGGTGTCCAGCAACGTCACGATGTGCGGGTGCCGGTCCAGCCGGACCAGCCGCTCGACCTCGCGCTGCAGAAAAATCCAGTCCAACCCCTGCCGCTGCACGAACAGCTTCAACGCCACCTGCTTGCTCGTGCGTACTTGCTCCGCACGCCATACTTCGCCGTAGGCCCCCTTGCCCAGCAGTTCCACCGTATTGTAACCCGGAACCCTCGGCGCCCCGGCAGCCGCTCCCCGCACCGCCGCCGCCCGACGCGACAGATCAACCGATTCGGCCACCTCCGTCGCCTGTTGACGCAACGTCGCCGTCTGGTCAAACCCCGCGGCCGGCTGATCCGTTGGTTTCGATGCTGCCATTGCGTGTCACTAATCCGCGACTTCTTCCGACTCTGATGTTTCAAATCTCAAATTGGAAATCGCTCCCCGGCCTGCGCGATCGCAAATACGCCCACAAACAGCCCCCATCTACTTGTCCGCCATCTCCACCACCCCCCGCCAACCCGCCGGCGCTTTCCGCTTATGCTCCAGCGTCAGCGAGTAGATATACAACGCCGCCGGATCCGTTTCCACGATCGGGTGCAGCACCTTGAACGCTTCTTCCCAGTCTCCGCTTTCAAACGCGGCCAACCCCCGCGCATGCTGCCCGAATCGTTCCTCAATTTGCTTCCGCTCCTCGGCCGACTGCGGCGCACGGTCGATCGTGTACAAATCAATCTCATTTTGCATCCCCGCCGGCCGGAATTTCGCCACCCGCCTCGTCAGCACGCGATTCGCCGGTACCCGCTCCGCCACCACCGACGTGGCCAATATGTTCACCCCCACCTTTTTCGCGATCCCCTCCACCCGTGACGTTTGGTTTACCACCGGTCCCAAAACGTCGTATTGTTCCTTGTGTACCGTTCCCAGC
>JABFSN010000046.1 GCA_013140575.1 Phycisphaerales bacterium
GTGCAGCTGCGTGGCGGCGCTGGCGGCGGCCGCGGGGTGGGCGGGTTGTGATTCGATCAGCCAGCCGGAATTTGTGACCGGGGCCAGCGTGACGGACAACGTCGCGCCCAATCTGACGATCATCAATCCGGACGCGAACCTGTCGATCAGCCAGGGGGCGAACCTGGTGATCGAGTGGATCGATACGGATCGGGACGACAACGCGCGGATCGCGTTCCGATTGACGAGTGTGGAGGACCCGTCGGTTTCGTTTCCGCTGGTGGACACCATCGAGGAGAACGGGGGCACGGACCAGTTCACGGTGAACACGCAATTGCTGCCGCTGGGGATGTACAACCTGCGGGGGACTATCGATGACGGGGTGAACCGGGCGGTGTCGGCGGTGGCGACGAACCGGCAGGCGGGTCTGGGCGAGGTGGTGATCCGGATCGTGCCATCGGGCGGCACATCGATTTCGAATTTGCCGCCGCAGGTGTTCGTGCGCGATCCGGCGTTCAACCTTTCGGTATCGCAGGACGACGTCATCACGGTGCGGGTGCAGCCGACGTCCCGTGATCCCAATTTAGACCCGCAACGCGGGCCGATCATCGACGACGCCTACGACATCGACAGCACGGCGCGGTTGTTCATCGCGCTGGACCTGGACCACGACCCGCTGAACGACAACGTGATCGCGCCGACGGCGGACGAGTTGATCGTGCTGGTGGGCGGGACGGCGGGCGAGGAGATCGTGCTGGGGGATCCGGCGGCGCGGACGTTTTCGATTGCGGTGGATATCAGCCGGGTGCCGATCCGGGAGGACGGGTCGCCGTATCGCATCCGGGCGACGATTTCGGACGGTCAGAATCCGCCGGTGCATACCTATGCGGCGGGGACGATCAACGTGGTGCGGGCGGCGGCGTCGCTGACGACGGATTTGCGGTTGATGGGCAAGACGCTGAGCGGGGCGACGTTCCGGGGGTTCAATCCGGGAGCGCGCCTGTCCACGCGGATGTTGAACATCCGTGATTTCGATCTGGACGGGGTGGACGATTTCGCGCTGGTGGCGCGTTTCGGGAACCCGCGGAATTTCGGGAACATCGGCGAGGCGTACGTGATTTACGGTTTGCCGGGTCAGCGGTTCGGCGGGGAGATCAACGTGAACAGCACGTCGACTTCGGTGCCGGGGTTCATCGTCGAGGCGCCGCCGCCGCGGCAGGAGTTCCGATGCGGCGGGTTCATCAACGTGCAGACTCCGCGGACGGAAGGCATCACGGACGTTAGCTTCATTCCCGATTTGGACGGTGACAATCGGCCGGAGATCATGGTGGGCTGCGCGCACGTGGACGGGGTGGCGACGATGCGGGACGACGACCCGGGGGATAACGCGCCGTCCGGCGACGAGACGGTGGCGGTGGATATTTCGTTGCGGCAGGGCACGTCGGAATTGACGGAGGAGGCTGAGCCGGACGACATTCAGATTGATTTCGCGTATTTCCAGATGGAAGACCTGGTGATCGACGAGGCCGAACCGAACACGAATTTTCGATCGGCGGACTTGAGCTGGATGAACGCGGGCGCGGGGACGCGGCGCTGGTCGATGGTGAAGTTTCGGAACGTCCTGCAGCAGTTCCCGGATCAGGATACTCCGGATCGGGTGCAGGAGCTGAGCGGGGATATGACGTTTCGGGTGCTGGATCCGGGCGGTCGCGCGACGGTTCACGAGTTGTTCCGCGATTTCAACGAGGCGGGAGATACGTTTAATTCGTTCGGGGCGCCGGTGCCGATCATCGACTACGACGAGGACGAACTGGGCACGATCAACGCGGACGATTCGGGGGCGGTGTCGCGGGTGGACATCGCACAGTTGTTGCAGCGTCTGCTGTTCGGCGGGCTGGGGGCGTCGAACAACGAGATTCGGCTGATCTTCGTGCCGGGCGACCCGGCCAACGACGAGGAGGCGATGAACCCGGCGTCGGTGGCGTCGAAGGAATTCGGGCTGGACGAGCGCGACCGCCCGACGATCGAGATTTCGTACGAGCGGGAGCTGCTGGGGTCGGCGTTGGGATGTTATCCGGACCGTTTTCCGAATAATTTTTCCGACCGGATGAATCTGGACAACGGATGCAACGAACGGAAATTCGAAGCGCTGGGATTCGTGACGGTGATTTCGAGCACGAATCGCGACGCGGCCGTTCGGGTGGATCCCGAACGACTGGACGAGCCGTTGCCCGACCGGCTGGAGAACACGGTGGTGTCGCTGGAAGTGGTGGGGATGCGGCCGGCGGACAGCTTGGAATTCGAGATCGCGGCGTTCGCGACGGCGATCGGACGGGAAGCGGGGCGTACGGGCGGGTGGCGGGCGACGCCGGGGCAGTACGATTTTTTTGACGACAAACGCCAGGGGCAGCCGCCGCTGCAGGGGTTGTTCGGGCAGAACGTGTCGTGGATGCCGGACATCAACCTGGATGGATTCGCGGAGATCGTGATTTCGTCGCCGCGGAACGAGCGCGATTACCTAGATTCGCTGGCGATTCCCGGATCGACGCACGAGGCCGGGCGGATCCACTACGGCAGCATCACGGTGATCCCGGGCGGGGACCACGACGTGGACACGCTGCGTGACAAATCGGGGGCGACGACGGGGACGAGTTCGATTCCGTTTCTGGGAGACACCAACGATACGACGGGATGCGAGACGGGGCAATGTCCGACGATGTCGCGCTGCGATAGATTCGGAGTGATCGGGACGTGGGAGATTTTCGCGGAAGGTCCGGACGATCTGCTGGGCGGGGCGAGTTCGCCGGGCGATTTTAATCTCGACGCCGTGCCCGATATGATCTGCGGGGCGCCGCGGAACGACCGGTCGGTGGACCTTGCGGATACGGGGGCGATGTACGTGATCTACGGACGATCGCCGGTGGGGAGCGTGTTTTTAAACCTGGCCGATGATCCGGACCGGCGGGCGCCGATGCTGCGTGTGCGCGGGGAGCGACCGGGCGATCAGATCGGGTGGCGGCAGGTGACGGTGAGCGACGTGAACGGGGACGGGATCGATGACGTGCTGTTCTCGTCGCCGAGCGCGGATTTCATCGTGCCGCGGCCGGAATGTTCAAACCCTGATTTCGAGGGGGCGCTGAGCTTGGGCTTTTTCAATGCGTGTCGTGACATGGACGAGGTGTTCATGGACGACACCTGCAAGAATTTTGACTACAACAACGACCGGGTGGTGAATGACGACGATCGCGACGTGTTTGACTGCCTGGTGGCGGGGGGCACGGACTGTTGCCCGGTGGACAACGGGTATGCGGGGGTGATCTTCGGGGGGACGAACCGCCGAGGCGACCGGGTGATCAGTCAGTTGGGGACGGAGGAATTCGGCGGCGTGGCGTTTTACGGATCGAACGCGGGCGACCGGGCGGGTTACGACGTCAGTTCGGCGGGCGATTTCGACAAGGACGGTTTCGGGGACATCCTGATTTCGGCGCCGGGCGAAACGCGCACGGATGTCAACGGGCGCCTCCGCATGGGGGTGACCTATCTGGTGTTCGGCGGGCCGCATCTGGAGACGCAGGAAGTTCCCATCGAATTGTCGGAAGTCGGCGATCGCGTGCAGGGGATGATCTTCCTGAGCCCCTATCCGGCGGGCGCGCCGGATGAGGCGCCGACCGATTTCGTCGGGTTTCTGGGGGACATCAATGATGATGGTTTCGGGGACATCGCCATCGGCGTGAGCATGGCCGATCTGATCGACCCCGATTTTCCGCAGGGCGGCGGGTCGTCGAACGAAACCGGGCGGCTGCCGAACCAGGGTGACGCGTACCTGGTGTACGGGAACAACATCGGGCAGCGGTGACGGGGACCGACACGGTCCGTCCGCCCTCCGGGCGGAAGAGGTTTGCGGCATCGACCAGGGACTGAAGTCCCTGGCTACGGTCGTGCGCCCTACGGGCGAAGAGATGGCGGGTGGAACCCGCCCTACGGTGGGAAGAGGCGGGTGAAACCCACCCTACGGCCCGGGCGAGGGGATGGCGGGTGAAACCCGTCCTACGGTCGGGTCCGACGGTCAATCGGGTGACGCTCGCACGGCGGTCCGCTGAACAGCTACGTACAATCGAGATCGCGGGAAGACGCCCCGGCGCGTGACGGCATCATGGATTACATTGACCCGCACATTCACATGGTGTCCCGGGTCACGGATGACTACGAGCGTCTGGCGCGATCGGGCTGCGTGGCCGTCTCGGAACCGGCGTTTTGGGCGGGTTTTGACCGTGGATCGGCCGCGGCGTTCGCCGACTACTTCCGTCAACTGACCGAATATGAACCCCGGCGGGCGGCGCAGTTCGGCGTGCAGCATTTCTGCTGGCTGTGCATCAACGCCAAGGAGGCGGAAAACGTTGCGCTGTCCCGCGAAGTGATCGCGCTGATACCGCAGTTTCTGGATCGTCCCAATGTGCTGGGGATCGGCGAGATCGGGCTGAACAAGAATACGCGGAACGAAGTGACCATTTTCACGGAACAGGCGGCACTCGCCGCCGACGCCGGCGAACTGGTTCTGGTACACACGCCGCATCTGGAAGACAAGTACCTGGGCACGCGGATGATCCTCGATGTGCTGTCGAGGAACACGGCGATGCCGCCGGAGCGGGTGCTCATCGATCACGTCGAGGAACACACCATTCGCCCGGCGCTGGAGGCCGGTCACTGGTGCGCGATGACGTTGTACCCGGTGACGAAGTGCACGCCGGCCCGGGCCGCGGACATGATCGAGGTACACGGCGTCGAGCGGGTCATGGTCAATTCCGCGGGGGACTGGGGGGTCAGCGACCCGACGGCCGTGCCCAAGTTCGTGGCCGAGATGCGGCGGCGCGGGCACGATGAAGAGACCATCCGCACGGTGGTGTATGACAATCCGGTGCGCTTTTTCGCGCAGTGCGGGCGCTTCCGATTCACGCCGCGCGGCGTTCAGCCCGGGTAGCGGTGCGAAGTTGCACGTGCGTTTCCGGTCGTGGGCGGCGTGCGAATCGACCCACCGGCTCACCCACACCGAACCGTGGTCGTCGTCGCCGTGTTTCCGGGGCATGGGCTCGGAATGGTTTCGCCGTTTTCCAATCGGTCGGCCAGGACGCGAAGGGCCAGCGCTTCCGCGCCGGCGATGGCCTGGTCCCGTGAAACTCCATAAACCAGGACGCCGGGGAACTCGGGAACCTCGGCGATCCAGCGCCCGTCGTCCTCCTGCTCGACTTCAAGGGTCAGCTTCATATCGATGCATCCTACCCGCGCGAGCCCCTACCACCAACGCCCCCGGTAACAGGTCAGCCAATGGCAGTGCCGCGATAATCAAGACACCGGTAATGCCGATGTGTAGAGCGGCTCGTACGCGTCGTTCGCCCTCCGGGCGAGAACGAAGAAGAAGAGATAATAGAGGGTGCGGTCACCAGGGACTGAAGTCCCTGGCTACAATCGTGCGCCCTGCGGGCGAAGAGCTGGCGGGTGAAACCCGCCCTACGATCAGGTCTGTCGGGCGATCTGGTGACCGCGGCATTGCAGATGGCTCCGGGCGAGAACGAAGAAGAAGAGATAATAGAGGGTGCGGTCACCAGGGACTGAAGTCCCTGGCTTCAATCGTGCGCCCTGCGGGCGAAGAGATGGCGGGTGAAACCCGCCCTACGATCAGGTCTGTCGGGCGATCTGGTGACCGCGGCATTGCAGATGGCTGAACAGTTACGCGCCCCCGACGACGGAACTCGATTGGGGCCTTTATTGAGCAAAAACCCGGACGACAAGACTGGAGACCGGCGTGGCGCGACGGGAGGGTCTCAGGACGAAAAAGCAAGAGCGCCGTGTGACCGGGGCATTGGGTGTAGTGGCGACGCCCTTGGTCAACCGGACGCGGTTCGGGCGATGGCACGGTCGTCGAACTACATGCGGGAGCGGGCGTCGGCGCGGGCGTATTGGACGGCGCGCATCAGGGCGCGGGCTTTGTTGAAGGTTTCGGCGTATTCCCTTTCGGGGATGGAATCGGCGACGATGCCGGCGCCGGCCTGGATGCAGCCGCGGCGACCGTCGAGGACCATGGTGCGGATGGCGATGCACAGGTCCATGTCGCCGAGGAAGCTGATGTAGCCGATGGCGCCGGCGTAGATGCCGCGGGCGACGGGCTCCAGTTCGGCGATGATTTCCATGGCCCGGATTTTGGGGGCGCCGGAAACGGTTCCGGCCGGAAACGTGGCGGCGAGCAGATCGAACGCATCACGATCGGTGCGGAGCATGCCCTCGACGTTGGATACGAGGTGCATCACGCGGGAATAGCGTTCGATTTGGAGCATGTCCGTCACGGCGATGGAGCCGGGGCGGCACACGCGGCCGATGTCGTTGCGGGCGAGATCGACGAGCATGATGTGCTCGGCGCGTTCCTTGTGGTCGGCGCGTAGTTCGTCGGCCAGGGCGCGATCGAGTTCGGGCGTGGCGCCGCGGGGGCGGGTGCCGGCAAGCGGGCGGGTGGTGACGCGGCGGCCGTTCAGCTTGACGAGCATTTCGGGTGATGAACCCAGGACGTTCAGGCCGTCGAGATTCAGGTAGTACATGTAGGGCGACGGGTTGGTGACGCGCAGGGCGCGGTACAAATCGAGGGGCGGGACGGGCAGGTCGAAATGAAAGCGCTGGGACAGGACGACCTGGAAGACGTCGCCGGCGAGGATGTAGTCCTTGGCGCGGGCGACGGCGCGGATGAATTCGGATTCGGTCATGTTGGATTGGAAGGGGACGTCGGCGGCGGGCGGCTCGTCGACGGGACCGCGCGGATCGTCATTGCCGGGTTCGCAATCGGCGAGTGCGCGGACGATTTCGGCGATGCGATCGTGCGGGCGGTCGCAGCCGTACAGCAGGATGTGAACGACTTCGTGGGGGTGGTCGATGACCAGTATTTCGCCGGGGAACATGAAATAGACGTCGGGGTGATTCAGGTCGTCGGGCTTGTCTCGCGGAACGGATTCGAAACAGCGGACGACGTCGTAGCCGAAATAGCCGACGGCGCCGCCGGGAAACGTGGCGATGGGCGGTGCGTCGTTGTAGACGGCGAGCATGTCGCGGAGCGCGGCGATCGGGTCGCCGGTGGAGCGTTGCGTCATGGCGCCGACATCGATGGTGATCGAATCGCGTTTACTCTTCAGAACGGCGAACGGGCGGGCGCCGAGAAATGAATAACGGCCGGCGGCGCCGTGGGCTTCCAGCGATTCATACAGGAACGCGTGGGGTTCGTTGGGATACAGCCGTTGGAAGACGGTCAACGGGACGGCCCGCGTCAGGACGCGGCGGTGCACGGGGGGCAGGCCGCGTGGAACGCGTTCGATCATGTCGCGACCTTTTCTCCGCGGCGGACGGCGTGGGCGATGGTGCGGAGGTCGTCCATCAGCTCCGCGAACATGGGCGGGGTGAGCGCTTGCGGGCCGTCGGACAGGGCGCAGGCGGGGTTGGGGTGGACCTCGACGATGACGCCGTCGGCGCCGGCGGCGATGGCGGCGCGGGCCATGGGGATGACCAGGTCGCGCCGTCCGACGGCGTGGCTGGGATCGACGATAATGGGCAGGTGGGACATTTTCTTGATCTGCGGCACGATGCTGATGTCCAGCGTGTAGCGCGAGTAGTCGCTGAACGCGCGGATGCCTCGCTCGCACAGGACTACCTGGCGGTTGCCCTCGGCCATGATGTACTCGGCCGCGAGCAGAAACTCCTCGAGCGTGGCGGACATGCCGCGTTTTAGTAGAACGGGTTTGGGCGATCGTCCGGCGCGGCGGAGCAATGAATAGTTCTGCATGTTGCGGGCGCCGATCTGGATGACGTCGACGCTGGCCTCGACGAGGTCGAAACTTTCCACGTCCATAACCTCGGACACGACGGGCAGGTTGGTCTCGCGGCGGGCGCGTTCCAGGATTTTCAGGCCCGGCGGGCCCAAACCCTGAAACGAATAGGGCGACGATCGCGGCTTGTAGGCGCCGCCGCGGAGCATGTCCGCGCCCAGTTCCTTGACGATGCGGGCGGTGTCGATGGTCTGGTCGGCCGATTCGACCGAACAGGGACCGGCGATGACGGTGATGCCCTCGCCGCCGATCTCGACGCCGTTGACGCGGACGACGGTGTCTTCCGGCTGCATTTCGCGGCTGGTCAGTTTGTAGGGCTTGGTGACGCGGATGATGTCCACGACACCGGGCAGCATGGCCAGGCGTTGGGGGTCGACGGGGGTCAAATTGCCGGTGATGCCGATGGCGACGCGTGTCTGTCCGGGAATGGGGTGGGGCATCAGACCCATTTCGGAGACGGCGCGGCACACCCGGGCGACGTCGGCTTCAGACGCGTCCTTTTTCATGACCACGAGCATGGTTCACACTCCGCGTCGCCTGTTTCAGCGACGATACCAGTTCATCGAGCGGTTCGTGATCGCGAACGGCCTCAATGAAACGGCTGCCGACGACGACGGCGTCGGCGTGGCCGTGCAGTTGACGAATCTGTTCCGGCCGCGAGATGCCGAAACCGACGGCGACGGGCACGGGCGACGACGCGCGGAGGGCGTCGAGCGCGGCGGTCAGTCCGTCGGGCAGGCGGTCGCGGCCGCCGGTGGTGCCGGTGACGCTGACATAGTAAACGAAAGCGGTCGATTTATCCGCAATGCGGCGGATGCGGTCGGGCGTGGAGGTGGGCGCGACCAGGTGAATGATGTGGATGTCGGACGCGCGGGCGGCGTCGATCCAGCCGTCGGCTTCGGTGATGGGCAGGTCGGGGACGATCAGGCCGACGATTCCGACGTCGCGCATGCGGTGGAATAGCCGGTCGCGATCCCATGCCAATAGCGGGTTCAGGTAGGACATGGCCACGACGGGGCGGTCGAATCGGGCGGCGCGGAGCGCGTCGAGGAGGTCGGACAAACGGAATCCGTGGTCCAATGCGTTTTTGGAGGCGAATTGAATGGTCGGGCCGTCGGCGATGGGGTCGCTGAACGGGATGCCGATTTCGAGAATGTCGGCGCCGTTTTCGGCGAGACGGCGCATGTTGTCGATGGATGCGTCCAATGTGGGAAAACCGGCGGTCATGTAGGCGATCAGCGCGGCTTCATCGCAGGGGCGCAGCGTTTGAAACACGGATTCGAGCGTCATGCCCGCGCCTCCAGGATTTCGAGGTCCTTGTCGCCGCGGCCGGACAGATTGACCACGATGATGTCGTCCGGGCGGCGATCGGGGGCCAGCTTGACGGCGTGGGCGATGGCGTGGGCGCTTTCCAGCGCGGGGATGATGCCCTCGGTTCGGGACAGCAGCTTGACGGCGTCGACGGCTTCATCGTCGGTGACGGTGGTGTATTGCACACGGCCGATGTCCTTCAAATGGGCGTGTTCGGGTCCGACGCCGGGATAGTCCAGCCCGGCGGACACGGAATGCGTTTCGATGATTTGCCCGTCGTCGTTCTGCATCAGATAGCTGCGGGCGCCGTGCAGCACGCCGACACGTCCGGTGGCCAACGTGGCGGCGTGTCGGCCGGTCTCGATGCCCATTCCGCCGGCCTCGACGCCGATCAGCTCGACGTCGTCGGTCAGGAAGGGGTGGAACATGCCGATGGCGTTGGAACCGCCGCCGACGCAGGCGATGATCGTGTCGGGCAGTCGGCCGGCGCGTTTCATGATCTGCGAACGGGTTTCGTCACCGATGACGCGTTGAAAATCACGCACGATGGTCGGGTAGGGATGCGGTCCGACGACCGACCCGATGATGTAATGTGTGGTGCCGACGTTTGTCACCCAGTCGCGGATGGCCTCGTTAATGGCGTCCTTCAAGGTGGCGCTGCCGGAATCGACGGGCACGACGGTCGCGCCCAGCAGGTGCATGCGCAGCACGTTCATGCGTTGACGGCGGACGTCGGCGGAACCCATGTAGACGACGCAGTCGATGCCCAGGAGCGCGCAGGCGGCGGCGGTGGCGACGCCGTGCTGGCCGGCGCCGGTCTCGGCGATGACGCGGCGTTTGCCCATGCGCTCGGCGAGCAGGGCCTGGCCGACGGCGTTGTTGATTTTGTGGGCGCCGGTGTGGGCCAGGTCCTCGCGTTTCAGGTGGATATTCGCGCCGCCGGCGTGGCGGGTCAGGTTTTCGGCGAAATGCAGGGGCGTCGGCCGGCCGACGAAATCCTTTAGAAGATGGTTCAAGCGCGATTGGAACGCCTCGTCGCAATGCAGGCGCGCGTAGCACTCGTGGAGCTGGTCGAGCGCGTGCATCAGCGTTTCGGGGACGAACTGCCCGCCGAACGATCCAAAATAGCCGGCACGCGGCACGGTGGATTCAGTCACGACATTTCCCATCGTTCGAACGATCATAGGCCACCGGCGTACCAATCAGCACGTCCAGCGCCGCAACAACGACCAAAACCGACAATTGCATCACCTATCCATTCATGAATTCGCATGCCGGTCGGCGCGGGGCGACAAGCGCCCCGCGCGTTGAACGTCCGGCCCGGTCAGTTCGGCGATCTTCGCGGCCGGGTCATCGGCGGTCATCAGCGTTTCGCCGATCAGGACGGCGTCATAACCGGCGTCGCGCATTCTGGTCATGTCCTCGCGTGAATGGATGCCGCTTTCCGCCACGGCGACGCAGTCCATTGGAATTTGGGGACGCAATCGGGTGGCCGTACCGGTATCCACGTTCAGGGTGTCGAGATCGCGATTGTTGACGCCGATGATGCGCGCGCCGGCGTCGATGGCGCGGTCCAGTTCCCGCTCGTCGTGGACCTCGACCAGCGCGGTCATGCCCGACGCGGCCGCGGCGTGGATGAATTCGCGGAGTGCGGCATCGTCGAGAATTCGGGCGATCAACAATACTGCATCGGCCCCGATGGTTTGCGATTCCTGGAGTTGGAACACATCGATCAGGAAATCCTTGCGCAGGACGGGCAGACCAACCGTGCGTTTCACGGTCGTCAGATCGGCGGCGACGCCGCCGAACCAGGTGGAATCGGTCAGGACCGACACGGCCGACGCGCCGGCGCGTTCATACACGGTCGCCACGGTCGCCGGATCGGCGTCGGCACGGATCAGGCCGCGGGACGGCGATCGGCGCTTGAATTCGGCGATGACGGACAGGCCCGGGCCGCGCAATGCCGCGGCGAAATCGCGGGGTGGCGGCAATTCCGCATCGCGCGACGCCGCCGGCGACGCACGGCGTCTGGCCGCGGCCACTTCCTCGCGCTTGCGGCGAATGATTGTTTCCAGAAGGGTCACGACATGGCACTCCGCGTCCCGGCGCGCAGCGCGTCCAGCTTGGCGATCGCCCGCCCGGAATCGATGGACTGCCTGGCCAATTCCAGTCCGTCGCGAATCGATGGGGCGACGCCGGCCACGTAAATGGCGGCGGCGGCGTTCAGGACGACGATTTCGCGGCCGGGTCCCGGTTGGCCGCGCAACACCTCCTGAACGATGCCGGCGTTGACCGTCGGGCTGCCGCCGCGGAGCGCTGCGGGATCAGCACAACACAAACCCAACGATGCCGGATCGAGCCGATAGGACCGAACCCGATCGTCCACCAGCTCGGCGACGGTGGTTCGGCCGCACAACGTGATTTCATCCAGACCATCCTCGCCGTGCACGACCATGCCCCGAACGGCGCCTAGGCGGTGCAGGACGGTCGCGACCGGTTCGGTCAGTCGTTCGTCGAACACGCCGATCAATTGCCTCTTCGCGCCGGCCGGGTTCGTCAACGGACCCACGATGTTGAATATGCTGCGGATGCCGATGTCGCGTCGCGGCTCGGCCGCGTGCCGGGCGGCCTGATGGTACATGGGGGCGAACAGGAATCCGATGCCGATGTCGCGGATGGCGGCGGCCGTCATTTCCACGGGCATTGCCGTGTCCACGCCCAACGCTTCGAGCACGTCGGCGCTGCCGCATCCGCCGGAAACGGATCGGTTGCCGTGCTTGGCGACCCGGCAGCCGGCGCCGGCGGCCACGAATGCCGCGGCCGTCGAGATGTTGAAGGTCCCCGAACCGTCCCCGCCGGTTCCGCAGGTGTCGATTAGCGAATCGCCGTCGATGTTCAGCGGGGTGGCGTGGGCCCGCAGGGCGCGGGCGAATCCCGTGATTTCATTGACGGATTCGCTTTTCATGCGCAAGGCAACGAGCAGGCCGGCGATCTGGCCGGGTGACGCCTGTCCCGACATGATTTCGCCCGCGACATCGTGGGCGTCGCTCGCGGTTAGACTACGTCCGGAAACAACCACACGGATGGCGTCCTGGATGATTGCGGTCCGCGTTTGCATTCCGGTCCTTGGACGAGCAACGCCCATAAAAAAAGCCCCCGGCGTTCGTCGCCGAGGGCTTGGGTTCATCCGTGTGCTGGTTACGACGCGAGGAAACCCGGACCATCGGCGCAAGGATGATGCCAGCGCCAATCCACCCGGGTCGGTTGCGTCGTCCAATACAACATGCACGCACGATACCGGCACGACCGGCGCCTGTCAAGCGGGTCGGCGATTGACCGTAATAACTGCGACAACTTCCTAAAGGCGGGGGTTTACCCGGACGAATCAGACGACGGGCCGACGCATCGGCTCGTCCGTCGTTATCGGCCGGAACGGTTCGGCTCGAACGAACAGGTGCCGCATGAAGATCGTGACGCATTCCGACGAAACGCCCGTACGGCTGGAATTGCACGGGAAGCTGATCGGCAAGGCCGCCGGCGCGGTCCACGATGCCGTCGAGACCGTGGTGGCGAAGGGCGGGCAGCACATTGAATTGGATCTGCACGCATTGGCCGTTGTGGACAGCGCGGGGCTGGAAGCGCTGCTGGCCTGTCACGAGCGTTGCGCCGCTGCGGGCGGCCGATGCACGTTGACGGGGGTCAGCGGCAAGATCGAACGGATTCTGCGCATCACCCGGCTGGACCGGGAATTGGAATTCGTGCCGGGTTGACCGGCGCGACGTGGCGGCTGATGGCGACAATGACGGCGACGAAAACCCAATCGCTCGGCGCAATGCTGATCGAACAGCGCGTGATCACGCAGGCGCAGCTCGAGGAGGCGCTGGCGTCGCAGAAATCGCTGGGGTTGCCGTTGGGAGAAACGTTGATCCAGTTGCAGTTCGCAACCCCGTCGCAAATTTTTCCCGTGCTTGAATCGCAGATGAACGTACCGTGGGTGGATCTGTCGGACGGGTCGGTCGACCCCCGTGTGGTGCCGACCATACCGCAGGAAAAGGCGGAACGTCACGGGGTGTTGGCGTTGTTCCGCGTCCGCGACCAACTGACCGTGGCCATGTGCGACCCGCGGGCCATTTTCGTAATCGATGAACTGGAACAGGAAACGGGGTTGCGGTTGCTGCCGGTGCTGGTGTCGCAGACGGACGTGCGGCGGGCCATCGCGCGTTATTACGCGGAAACGGCATTCGACGAAAACGTGGAAAGCCCACCACCGGCCGTGGGCGAGAAGCCGGCGGAATCGTCGTTGTCGGACCCGTCGTTTCGAGCGGCCAACGTCGGCGAGGTGGGCGGCGATGCCAGCCCGCTGGTGAATCTGGTGAACGTGATGCTGTGCAACGCGGTTCGTGAACACGCGAGCGATGTTCATGTGGAGCCGGGGCTCGAGCACATCAGCGTGCGTTACCGAATCGACGGCGAGCTGCACGAGGTGATGACGCCCAAATTGTCGCTGCACGCGGCGTTGATTTCGCGGCTGAAGGTCATGACCCGGATGGACATTGCCGAGCGCCGCCGTCCGCAGGACGGTCGCACGATGGTCGCGGTGGAGGGGCGGCAGATCGACGTGCGGGCGTCGTGCATGCCCACGGTCCGCGGCGAGAAGATGGCGTTGCGGCTGCTGGACCGCGAGAGCGCGACGCTGGATTTCGAACGGTTGGGGATGGGCGAACAGATTCGCGTCACGTTGCGGGAGCTGCTGGCCAAACCAAACGGCATGATCCTGGTGACGGGACCGACCGGGTCGGGCAAGACGACGTCGCTGTATGCCATGCTGAACGAGTTGCGCGGGGTGTCGCACAACGTCGTCAGCGTCGAAGACCCCGTCGAATACGAATTGGAATACGTCAATCAGGTCCAGGTCAACGAGCCAATCGGTCTGACGTTCGCGTCGATTCTGCGGACGATTCTGCGGCAGGATCCGGATTACATCATGGTGGGGGAAATCCGCGATCTGGACACGGCCAAGATGGCCATTCAATCGGCGCTGACCGGTCATCTCGTTCTGACGACGCTGCACACCAATGACGCGGTCAGCGCGGTGACGCGGTTGATCAATATCGGCGTGGATGCACACATGGTCGGGGCGTCGCTGAACGCGGTGATGGCCCAGCGGCTGGTGCGGACGGTGTGTCCCAAATGCGCAGCGCCCGATCCGCCGGCGTCTGAATTACTGACCCGATGGGGTCTGAATCCGAACGGCAAGTACCAATTTCGGCGCGGCGCCGGTTGTCCCCATTGTTACGGAACGGGACTACGCGGCCGGGTGGGCGTGTACGAATTGCTGGTGCTGGACGAGACGCTGCGCGCGGCGGTGGCCCGCGACGAGGGATTGGAAAGCCTGCGGAGACTGGCGCGGCGGTCGGGCATGGCGGAAATCGCGGCGGAGGGAATCGCGTTGGCGGCCGCGGGGCGTACGACGATGAATGAAATCCTCTCGGTCATTACCGTCGACGCACCGGTGCATTTGGAGCCGGCCGGAAAGGAATAGCCTATGGCGACGTTGAAGGACATTCTGGCGGTGGCGACACGGCGCGGCGCGTCGGACGTGGTGTTGGTGTCGGAATCCGCGCCGTTCATGCGCGTGGAGGGTGAATGGCTGCCGGTGCCGTCGATCGATCGGTCGGCGTTTGACAGCGAAACGACGGTGCTGTCCCTAATTCCGGAAGATCGTCTTGCGGTCATGCGTGACGAGAGGGAAATGAATTTCTCGCGGGAGCTGCCGCCGTTCGGACGACTGCGGTTCAATCTGCACTATCAGCGCGGCTCGCCGGCGGCGACGATTCGGCTCATCTGGCCCACGGTACGCTCGATCGACGAGTTGGAACTGCCGCGCGCATTGCCGGAAGCCGCGCTGCGGCACCAGGGCTTGATTCTGGTCTGCGGCCGGGCGGGTTCCGGCAAGTCGACAACGCTGGCCGCGATCGTGCAATACATTCTGTCGAAGCGCCGAGCGCACGTCATTACCATTGAAGACCCCATTGAATACGTGCATGGCAACGGGCAGGGGGTCTGCGAACAGCGGGAGCTGCACAGCGATACGTTGAGCTGGGACGCGGCGCTCAAAAACGTTCTGCGGCAGTCTCCAGACGTCATTGTCATCGGGGAGTTGCAAGACCGCGCGTCCATTGCCACGGCCGTGTCGGCCGCGGAAACCGGTCACCTGGTACTGGCCAGTCTGCACGCGCAGAACGCCGTGCAGTGCGTGACGCGCATCGTCGACTCGTTCCCGGGCGATCAACAGCCGCAGATACGGGTGCAACTGGCCAACAGTCTGGTGGCCGTGCTGGCGCAGGAATTGGTGCCCTCGACGCGCGAGGGTGGGCGGGTGCTGGCGACCGAATTCATGCTGGTCAATCCGGCCATCCGCAACTTGATCCGTTCGAATGAATACGCGCAAATCCACAATGCGATTCTGACCGGACGGGGAGTGGGGATGCACACGCTGCAGGACTCACTGGAACAGCATCTGGCCCGCAAGACGATTTCCGAACAGGAAATGCTGTGCCGTCTGACGGACAGTCGATTGGCGTGTGCCGTGGGCGCGTGACCACGAAGGCAACCGTGTTGTATGGCGACGCTCAGCTACAAGGCGCGATCGGTCCACGGACAAACGCTTCACGGGCGAATCGACGCTCCGTCGGCGCGCGAGGCGTTGCGGCGTCTGCGGCGCGATGGGGTGCGGGTGGTGAGCATCGCGGAGGCCCGCGGCCTGCGGGCCATGATCGCGACTCGCGCGGCGCGGTTTTCGGCGGTCCGCGTTCGAACCCGCGACATTCTGAACATGATCGCTCAACTGCAACTGCTGATCGAATCGGGCACGGGTCTGGACGACGGTCTGAAAGTGCTGGGCGAGGCGACCGTCAATCCCCGCCTCCGAACGGTCATTGCCGATGTTCGCGAACGAGTCAAGGCGGGTGAATCTCTTTCGGCGGCATTGTCATCACATAACGACGTCTTTGATACGGTAGTCACCAGCATGATCGCCGCGGGAGAGGCCAGCGGCACGCTGGCCCGCATGTTGGGCACGATTCACGACATGCTCTTGCGGCAGGATCAACTGCGGCGCTCGATTGTGACGGCGCTCGCCTATCCGGCCATACTCCTGTCCGTGGCCGGTGTCGCGTTGCTGGTGCTGTTCGTCTGGGTGTTGCCGAAATTCGCGCAGGTGTTCGCGGAGGTTGGGGCGGAACTTCCCCAGATCACGCAGATTGTGCTGGCATTTAGTGAATTCGTCAAATCGCACAAGTACCTGTTGTTGATCGGCGGCATCTCGACCGCGATTGGGCTGCGATGGATGCTGACCATTCCGGCGGTGCGAATGGCGGTACACCGCGGTCTGCTGCGCACTCCGCTGGTTGGTCGACTGATCCGCAGCGCCAATACCGCACGATCGACGCACGTGATGGGAACACTATGGCGCAGCGGGCTTCCGGTCATGGAAGTGATCCGTCTGACCGCCGGCACGATTCGCAATCCGATTTATCGGGCGTTCCTGGAAACCCTGCGGCAGGATCTCGTCGACGGAAAACGCATGACCGCGACATTCGAGGCCAGCGGACTCTTCCCGCCGACGGTGGCGCCGCTGATCCGCACTGGTGAAGAGACCGGTAATACGACGAGGGTTCTGGAGGCGCTGGCGTCGTACCACGAAAGAGAGACGGCCGGACTGATTAAGACGATGATAACACTATTGGAACCGGCGATCATCGTGGTGATGGCCGCCGGCGTGGGGCTGATCGCCATTTCGGTGGTCGTGCCTCTCTTCCGGCTGTCCAGCGCCGTTCACTAAGCGGGACGATTGCGAATTTCGGCCATGCCTCGATACACGCCCATCGGAGTGGATGTCGGCTCCAGCAGCGTCAAATTGGCCCAGCTTGTGGCCGTGGATGACGAATGGGCGCCGAGCGCACTGGTGCAGGAGCCGTGGCAGAATGGCGACGGAGATCAGTTACAGTTGGGCGAAACATTGGTTGACGCGGTTCGGAAGGCGGTGGGGCGCGGCCGATTCAGGAACCGCCGGGCGGTGGCTATTGCTCCGACATGTCTGGCCGACGTGCGTCCCACGTCTGTTCCGGTGGCCGAGGGAATCGACCTGATGACGTATGTCCAGTCGGAACTCGCGGAGCGGCATGGCGAGCGGGCGCACGAGTTCGTGGTAGACTTCTGGATTGCCGGTGACAGGCTCGAGCACGGTGAAACAAAACTGGAACTCTACACCGTGGCGATGCCGAGACAGAGCGTCGTCGATCTGGTGGGGGCAGTGGAGAAGGCGGGCCTCGTCGTCACCCGCGTGGACATCGCCGCGACGGCGGTGGCGACGGCGTTGTCGTACGCCCACGGCGGCGGCGACGAACCGTTGCCGGTCAACGTGGACATCGGCGATCGCCGATCGTTGCTATTCGCCGCGAGTGCGGAGGGGATCAGCTTTTGCCGAGTGATTAAGTGGGGCGGCAGGCAGGTGACTGATCAGATCCGACAGGCTCTTCACGCCGACTTTGAGGGGGCGGAGCAGATCAAAAAGGAATGGGGCCTGCGGCCGATCGGCGGCGCATCGAACGCAACCGGCAAAACGCTGCATTCACGGCAGCAGATCATCAACGACAGCATTGAACAATCGTTGCGGGGACTGGCGTTGGAGATCGGCCGATCCCTGGCCTATCACGCCCGCGGGCAGACCGGCAACGACATACAGAGCGTGGGTCTGATGGGCGGCGGGGCGCGTCTCAAGGGGCTCCCGGAATACATCAAGGATGCGCTACGGCTGGGCGTGACGGCCCCGGCCGTTTTGCGAAAGCCTGACCGTTGGCCGACCGCGTCGCGGGAGCTCGCCGATGCGGAGCCGCCGGATCTCTACGGCGCGGCGATCGGCGCCGCCCTGTCGGGAGTGAATGTTCCATGCAGGCGTTGAATCTGATGCCGCCGGAGATGCGCCGGCGTCGCTTCTTGATCGACCGCGCCAAGAGCTGGGGCACGCTCTTGGGCATTGCCGTGGCTTCCCTGGCGGGCAGCGGTTTCGCGTTGCAGTCGCGCGCCGCGGTGCTGCGGACTCGATGTGCGGTCGGTGACACACTGGCCGAGGACTTCGCCCGCGCCCGGGTGCGCACGGAGCAATTGAAGAGCCGTCAGGCGGCGTTCGTGGACAAGCAGCGGGCGCTGAATGATTTGGTTCGAAGCAAACACTGGTCCGACGTCGTGCGCCGCGTGGCCGGGGCGGCCGATGACGCGATCTGGTTGTGGGAATTGCGACTGCACCACGACGCGAAGCCGTCCGGCGGGGGGGGGAGTGGCGCAGGGTTTACAAACGGCGTCGGAGGCGAATCGGCGGAGGAGAGCACATTGCCATCGGCGCGGCTGGTGCTGTCCGGGTTTGCGGTCAACAATTCGGAATTCGCATCTTTTCTGTCGCGGCTCAATAACATCGCGGGCATTCGAAGCGCGGAGCCGAAGCTGGTTCGGACCGGTTCGCTGTTGAACGGAACCTTGCTTGAATTCTCCATCGCGGCAGTCGTCGACCCGGCGAAGGGCGCACGCGAGACGCGCGCGATGCTTGCGCCCGCAACGGCCGAACGACTGGCCTTTGCCGGCGATCGACGGCCGGGGGCGGCTCCATGAGGCTCCTTTCGCGATTGCGCCTGACCGGCGCCGACTGGGCGTTCGTCACCGTTCTGCTGGTGGTGACCGGCGGAACGGCCTGGCGGTGGCATGCGCCGGCTGTTGCAGAGATCGCGGAATTGACGGAGCGAATCGTCGAGCGGGACAACGAGCGGGCGGCGCTGAGTCGCCTTCAGACGGAGATTGAGACTTCCGACGCGGCAACGGCCTCTTTGGAGACGCGTCTGGCGGCTTACGAGCATGCGGCATTGACCTCTTCGACGAACAGCGACTATCTCGGGGTTGTGTCGCGGCTACAGGAAGAGTGCCGGTTGACGATCAAGCAATTGTCGCCCGGACCCACGCGATCGGAGGCCGGGTACGATGTTCGTCCGGTGGAGATCGTGGCGACCGGCGACTTCGGCGACGCGCTTTGCTTTTTGGAGGCGCTCGATTTGTCTTTTTCGGCGGGGCGGATGGCCGGTCTTCGCCTCTATGCGGAAGCGGACAAGCCAAACTGTGAGCTGTCGGTCGGTCTCGAGCTGTATGTAGCGCCGGCCGCCGCAGTGCCCGACGCGACTGATCGGGAACCTGAAGCGGGCGATTGAAATGCATCGTGGCCGAAGACAATGGGTGCTTGTCGGCGTGCCGGGCGTTGTTCTTGTCGGGGTCGCCGTGTATCGCTTGCAAGACGGAGGAACGCCCCCGGTATCCGAGGCGGCGAGCATTGACGCGCCGTTCGGTTCGACGGTTTCCTACGAAACGATCCGTTCGCCGCACATGGACAAGGCGTGGCGATTGCCCATGCCTGAAGAGTTCGTCGAGGCGCGCAGCGGCGTCTATGCACGGCCATTGAACGATCCATTTGTTCTTTCGGACCGCATCCGCCGTGCCGTTCAGGGAGCGAGCGGCGCCGCGAAGGACGACCGCTCGTCGCCCATTGCTCCGCCTGTAATCGAAGGCCCGCCGCCTGCCGTGCGCAGTTGTTTCGAGACTGGAGGAGAGTGGTTCGCGGAAATCGGCGGGCGAATCCACCGGGTCGGGGACACGGTGATCGGTTTTCGCATTACGCGAATCGACCGGAATGCCGTGGCATTCATACCGACTGGTGCAGGGGACGCATCATCATCGGCCGGCGACGATCCGGCGTGTCTCTTGCGGGTGGGTCCGATGACCCTGCGATTAGTCGGTGGTCGGTGGGTGGCGCCCGGGGACAGCCAGAGTGCGTTTACGTCTCCTGTCGGACTGAATGAGTCGCTCGGCGCGACCGCGCCGTATGTGATTGATCCGGGAACGGGAATCGTGGAGGTGCGAGTCGGTGAGGGCTATGAATAGACGATGCAATGGTGCCTGCCGGGTGCTTTGGCCGCGAGGACTGGCCTTTTCGCTCGTGGAGATCGTGACGGTTATTGTCATTCTTAGCATTTTGACGCTGATTGCCGTGCCGCTCATCGGCAACGTCAACACGTCAACCGGTGAAGCGGCTCTTCGCGGCAACATTGCCGCGCTGCGGAATGCCATCGAGTTGTACGCCAATCAGCACAACGGTCTGTATCCCGCGGCGGCCGGCGACGGGTCCAATGCCCTGGGGACGGAGGCCGCGTTCACGGCCCAGTTGACCAAGTACTCCAACGCGGCGGGCGCCGTCTCGGCGTCGAAGAGTGCGTCGTACCCCTACGGGCCGTATCTGAAACAGGGTATACCCTCCGTGACGGCCGGACCGCTCGCTGGAAATAGTCAGGTTAGCGTGACCAATAGCGGCACGGCGTTGAGCGCCGACGGCTCGCCGACCAGCGCGTGGAAATACAGCTACGTGACGGGTCAAGTGATCTGCAATTCGAGCGCGGCGTCCTCGGACGGCGTGACGACGTATGCACAATTCTAGAGCGGGGACGACGCATGGCACCCAGCGTTGATCGGTGTGCAAGACCCCGCGGTCGCCGGGCGCGAGCCGCCGGTCGGTCGTCGGCGTTCACGCTGGTGGAGATGACCGCCGTCCTGTTCGTCATGGCGATTCTGGTTCTGCTGGTGCTGCCGGACGTGGCCTCGTCAAATCGGACGTATCGCCTGCAGTCCGCGGCCCACGAGGTACTGGCGGCGCTGCAGTTCGCGCAGTCGCAGTCAATTCAGACCGGGACGAGTTACGGGTGCGAAACGTCGATGAGCGCGAACACGATGCGGTGCTTTCAGGTGGTCGGGGCGCCGCCCTATCCGACGGTCAATCATCCGGTGAAGAAGACCTCTTATGCGGTCGATTTCGACACGCTGCCCGGGCATGGGGGGATTTCCATCACGGCCAGCACGTTCGCGTCCGAAACGGTGACTTTTGATTCACTGGGCAGCCCCAGCAGCGGCGGGTTCATCACCGTGTCGTTGAGCGGGTATTCCAGAAGGACCAATGTGTCGGCCATTACCGGCCGGATGGAGTTCAGCGATCCATGACTCGATGCCGTTGTATGTCACTGATTGACGCCATTGCGACACTGGTCGTGCTGGCGGCCGTGACCGTGCCGATTGCGACGGGCGTCGCGTCGCTGTCGCGGGGAAGCATGCAGAACTACCGCGCCATGTCTGTGCGTTGCGAACTGGTTCGACAGGCCGAGGGGCTGCGGGCGGCGGCGTTTGACGACATCAACGTTGGCGCCACGACGGTTCCGATCAGCCTGCCGGGCGGGTCGGCCGATCTGACGACGACGGTGTCGCTGGCCGACTACGATGCCGACGCGGCAGTCGACGCGTCGTTCAAGCTGATTGTGATCGCGCTGGAAGACCGTGAAATTCGGTTTTACCGGAGTGATTGGAAGGAATAGCCGGGCGATGATCGTATCTGGCAACATCGCGTGTCGATGCCGGGTCCGGGAAATGCGTAAACCGCGACGCCGGGCATCGATGAGCATCATGATCGTCATCCTCGCGGTGTCGGCCTCGCTGATCATCGCGTCGTCACTGGCATTGACGACGGGCGCCGCGGCCGTTCAACGAGGGGCCATGAATCGGGAGCAGGCGACGTTTCTGGCGGACGCGGGATTCGAGCACGCCATGATGCGATTGAAGAGCGACCCCACCTGGCGTGCCGGATTCACGAATCAATCGCTGGGCGGCGGCACGTACACCGTAACGCTGGTGGACGACACGGGGGACGTTATCGTGACCAGCACGGGCGTCGTGGGCACGATCAGCGTGCAAGTGATCAATCGAGTGGGATGGGGGTCATGAGCGCGATGCGGCGGCATCACCGCGGATTTACGCTGGTCGAGGTCATCGCAGCGGCCGTCGTGTTGGCGGCGATTTCGGCGGTGTCGTCGGCGTTGCTCGTCGGCGTGTTGCAGACCCAGCGGGCGGTGCTGGAGCAGCAGCGGCTGGACCGCATGGCCACGATCGCGTTGTTGCGAATGGAGTCGCACACGCGGGAAGCGGCGGCGTTGTTCATTCCCAACGCCCATAACGTGACGCGTTCCATTCTGGCGGTGGCCTATCGATTCGACGATGACGGAGACGGTTTGTTTGACGAGGATCCGGCGGGGTCGGCCGACGCAAGCTGGGGCGTTACCGGATTCGACGACGACGGTGATGGCGCCGTTGACGAAGGGTTGCCGCTGGATGACGACGAAGACGGCGCGGTAGACGAGGATCCGTTCAACGGCGTCGATGACGATAGCGACGGATGCGTCGACGAGGATTTCGGAACGGACATGGATGGTGTCGGCGTCGCGGACGATGACCTCGATCTGGCTGTCAACGAGGATGGCCACGATGCGATTGTGTATTACCTGGACGGCACCGATCTTTACGAATGGCATCCCGACCTCGGCGGCAACGTCGTGGCCCAAAACGTATCCGGCTTGACGGTAACTTATGAAGCGCCTGCCGATGTACTTGCCTTGCCATCAGTTCTGATCCAACTCAACCTGACCGCGGCGTCCGGCGACACACGAACTTTTCGGACGCGGTCCACGCTGCGAAACAACGGTCTGTTTGGTCAGTAAACCACCGGATTGAGTTCGAGTACCTCGGTCGAAATCCGCCTTCCCAAATCTAATTTGGTCGAATCCTGGCGACGTTGTTGCGGCGGTTGTCCGTCTGGCACGTGAATTGCTTGCAGTTCCGATGTTGGTAAGGTTCGGGGCCGGGCGCGTTCGGCGTGTTGTCGAATCATCCCCATGAAGCGAATGGCCATGAAACGAAGCCGCGCCCGATTCCCGTTGGATGTGGAGCACGCGACATGAACGGTTCGAGGCTGGCACTCTGGCGAAACACGACCACGTTGGTCGGCGCGGTGATCCTCGCCGGGGCGGTTTTGTTCATTGTCAGCTTTCTTTTTTTCGACATCTTGTCGCCTACGCCCAGTCCCTACCTAGGTCTGTTCACGTACCTGATTCTGCCCGGCGGGGCGGTAATCGGTGGAATGATGATTGTGATCGGTTTGCTGGCGGCGCGGCGACGGTTGCGACGGGATCACGGCGACGAATCGCGGGCTGAATTCTATCCGCGAATCGACCTGAACAATCGGCGGCATCGCCGGGCGCTGGCGACGGTGGGCATCGCCACGGCGGTCGCCCTGCCGGTCATCGGTCTGTTGAGTTACGAGGGGTATCACTACACAGATTCCAACGAATTCTGCGGGCTGGTGTGTCACACGGTGATGACGCCGCAATACACGGCTTATCTCCAATCGCCGCACGCCCGCGTGTCGTGCGCCGAATGCCACATCGGGGCGGGGGCGAGCTGGTACGTGAAGTCGAAATTGTCGGGCATCCGGCAGGTGCTGGCCGTCGCTACGGATTCGTTTCCGCGTCCGATCCCGCCGGCGATCCGGGAGTTGCGTCCGGCGACGGAGACGTGCCGCCAGTGCCATTGGCCGTCGAAATTCTACGGCGACCAACTCGTTCACAAGACCTATTTCGCATCGGACGAAGCGAACAGTCCGCGGCATCTGCGCATGCTGATCCGCACGGGCGGCAGCGACCCGACCACGGGGCCGCCGTCGGGCATTCACTGGCACATGGCGCTGGGTTTCACCATCGAATACGTGGCCATTGACGATCTGCTGCAGGAGATTCCGTGGGTTCGGGTGACGGATCATGGCACCGGACGGAAGACCATCTATCGTTCCGATGGAGCGGGCGTCACGGACCCGCCGCCGACCGGCATCCAGCGGACCATGGACTGCATGGACTGCCACAATCGCCCGACGCATATCTTCCGGGCGCCCGACGTCGCCGCAAACGTCGCGCTCAACGTTTATCCCAGCCTGCGGACGCTGCCCTACGCCAAACGGGAGATGGTGGCGGCACTGACGGCGTCTTATCCGTCGCAGGACGAGGCCATCGTCGGGGTAATCCACCGTCTGCGACGTTTCTATCAGGAAACGATGCCGGAAGTGTGGCGAGCACGACACGACGACGTCGAAGAGATCGCGGCAACGACGGCCGAAATCTATAAGTCCAATTTTTTCCCGGAGATGAATGTTTCGTGGCAAACGTATCCCGACAACATCGGCCACAAGTTGTTTCCCGGCTGCTTTCGTTGCCACGAGGGCAATCACATTGACGAACGCGGCACGGCGATCAGCCACAACTGCGCTTCGTGCCACGAGTTTCTGACGCCGCAGGACGGCGAGACGTCTTCGCTGGTGGCGATCGGTGAGTTCGCCCATCCGGTGCCATTGGAAGGCATTCATGCGACATTGCGCTGTAATCTGTGTCATTCGGGCGGCGCCGCGCCGCCCGCGACCTGTGACGGATGCCACGAAAACGTCTCCGCGTTGCGGGCGGGGAGCACGGTTCGATTCCAGCCGTTCAAGATTGCGGCCGATCCCATGGCGGCCGCAGTGAACTGCGACGGCTGTCACGACTTGTCCGTCCCGTTGAATGTCGCCACGATGGACGCGACTTGCGTCGACTGTCACGAAGACGAGGCCGACGTTTACGGCGGAATGTTGCAGAAATGGCATGACGAACTGGAGCCGTCGTGGCAGACCGCCTACGACCGGGCGAATTCCGACATACGCTCGATTCTCGATGAATTGAAGGGCGCGGGCATGTACCATAATGTTGAAGCCGCGCGGGCGGTCATTCGCGGCGGATCCGGCGGCGCGGCTACGGCGGATCAAAACGCCGCAGTGGGAGAATCGAGTCGCAAACAGGATTAGACGCCGTGCGTGAATTGGCCCTAATTATCCTGCGAATTCTTCTACTGGCGCCGGGGCAGACCGACACCCCGGCCCGCACCTGCACGGACTGCCACGTGGGCACGGCGGCGATGACCGCGCCCGCGGAATTGTTGACCGGTTCGGTCCATCGCACGCTGGATTGTACGGCGTGCCATGAATCGATCGTCATGGAAGACATTGATCCGGCGTCCGCACGTCCGCATGGCGCCGCAATAGAGCCGGTGAAGTGCGGCGAATGTCACGAAGACGCGGCCGCCGCCTACGTGCGCCACGGGCGTCACCCGGTGGGCTCGGATCCCGATCTGCCGACGTGCACGAGCTGCCATGGCGGGCACGATGTACTGGCGGCGGGCGATCCATTGTCGCGGGTTCACCCCATTAATCTGCCCGACACCTGCCGTGTGTGCCATACGAACGTCAATCTGATCAAGAAGCACGACATGCTGCGCCAGGAACCGATTGAGCTGTACGAGAGCAGCGTACACGCGCGGGCCAGTCGGCGCGGGCTTTATGTCGCGGCGACGTGCAACGACTGTCATTCCGCGGCGGCCGACGACGGGCGGCGGACGGCACACCGCATCTTCAGCGCGGCCGACGCCGATTCGTCGATCTATCACTTCAACATTCCCGTAACCTGCGGCCGCTGCCACGATCGCGTTACCAAGGACTTCTGGGACGGCATACACGGGCAGCGTGTGGCCGCGGGACGCGTCGACGCGCCCGTCTGCACGCATTGTCACGGCGAGCACGGCATCATATCGCCGTCCGACCCGCGATCGCCGGTCAGCGCCGCCCGCGTGGCGGAGGCGACGTGCGCGCCTTGTCATGAATCCCAGGTGCTGAATGAGAAATACGGCGTACCCGCGGGCCGGCTGCGCACTTATATCGACAGTTACCACGGGCTCAAGAGCAAGGCGGGTGATGTTCACGTCGCCAACTGCGCTTCGTGCCACGGCGCCCATCGGATTCTGCCGCACACCGACTCCACGTCTTCCATTCATCCCGCCAACCTGAAGAACACCTGCGGAGAATGTCATCCGGGCATTTCCGCGGAATTAGCCGGGACACCCATTCACGAGACCGCCACGGGCATCTACACCGGCTGGCCGCACTTTTTCACGGTGTTCTATTTATGGATGATCGGGGTGACGGTCGGGTTGATGCTGCTTCACAACATGGCCGACTGGTTCCGCAAAGTGCGCCGCATGCGCATGCAACCATTTGTCATTCGGATGACGGCGGGCGAGACGATTCAGCACTGGGTGTTGATGATTTCGTTTATCGTCCTGGTCATATCGGGGTTCTCGTTGCGATTTTCAGAAGCATGGTGGGTTCAGCTGCTGTTTGGATGGGGCGGGGGGCAGGGGTTCTTGATTCGCGGGACGGTGCATCGTGTCGCCGGGGTCGTGTTTATCATCTACACGGTCTGGCACATCGTGTATCTGTTCACGCAGCGCGGACGACGGTGGGCTCGTGACATGCTTCTCAGCACGCGGGACTTCACCAATGTCAAGGAGAACGCGTTGTTCTTTCTCGGCCGACGAGACGAGCTGCCGTCATTCGGTCGGTTCACGTATATGGAGAAGTGCGAGTACTGGGCGCTGGCGTGGGGCGCCATCATCATGATCGGAACCGGAATACCGCTGTGGTTCGAGGACTACTTCGTTCAACGCTGGGGGCTTCCCCAGGGCGTCCTGACGGTGTTGTCCGTGATTCACTATTATGAGGCGTGGCTGGCCACGCTCGCCATTGTGGTCTGGCATCTTTACAGCACCGTTTTCAATCCCGGCGTTTATCCGATGAATCCGTCCTGGCTGGCGGGACGAATGCCCCGGGACATGTACGTGCATGAACATCCCGACGGTCCGAAACTCAAGGCCCGCGTCTATCGGGCTCACTATGAGGACGAGGAGGAGAGCTTGGCCCGATCCGACCGGGTGGCGGCATCGTCCGATCATTCCGCGCCCCCCGCGCAGGGCGCCGATCCGCCGTCGCAGGCAGGCCACAATGCGAAATCGGATCTCCCGAAAACCTGACATTCTTCTCAAGTGTCGCACCCGCCGTGCAGACATATCGTAGTTTGAAGGTAACGCCAACGTACCGGCCTGCGCGAGAACGGTGTGCCTTCGCAACTGCGGTTTCAAACAGTCGGTGTGTACCTCTACATAACGCCGCGGGCCGGGCAATAGCCGGAAATTACGGAGACTTTCGGACCACGTCGAGTACGTGGAATTCCAGATCGGCGGTTGCGAGGCCGCGCCGTGCGTCAGGAGAGCGCCGCGCGAGCCGGGGCGCGACGGACTGTTGAGGGAGGCGCAGAAGCGTTGTGATTACAGCCAATGAAATCGCCAGACACGTGCATCGCAAGCGGGCCGCGGCCGTACTGGGCAAGCGTGCCGAGTACCAATGGTTGGTCGATCGCGCGGAGATCCTGGACGAGCTGGGCCGAATCGACACGGACTACGCGCTTCTGGTGGCGGCCAAGCGGCTCTGCGAACTCAAGCCGCCCACGACGGAAGCGATCGAGATCATCCGCCGGCACAAGGAGTTCAATCGATTGGCCGACGAGATCATTCACGCGGTCAACGACTACACACGCCGTCATCCGGGCACCAGCCGGGTCGATATTCTGCGGGCTCTTGAGGCGGCCGGGAGCCTTCTCGCGGGCGTGGATGGCGAGAACAAGCCGGGAATACACCAATATCTTTTCAAGGCGGGCAAGACCGTCGCGACGGTCCCGGTCGTAGCGCCGCGCGTTCAGACGTGAAATCCGTTCGCCGCCCCGGCCGCGAGCATTATCGTCGGCACAGTAGACGCGCGGATTCGACGATCTGGCTCTCGCTGGGGAGCACAAGTCTGGCCGCCGGTCCCAGCGGGGTGTAGGTATCCAATCCGGTCACGCGCGCCATGCGCGGAACCGGATCGCAATTTTCGACCAGGGACGTGAAGACGCCCTCGGCCACGCCGCCCGTCCGGCGGCATTCGTCGACCACCAAGACCCGGCCGCAGGCGCTCCCGTGCGCGGCGATCGCTTCGTGATTTAACGGGTTGAGCCAGCGCAGATCGACAACCCGGGCACGGATGCGATCTTCATTTAGCATTGTGCGCGCCGCGCGCAGCGACAACGGCACGCCGTTGGCATACGAGATGATCGTCAGGTCCGTCGCAGCCTCGTCGTAGACCCTCGGTTGACCCAATGGAACAAACCAATCCGCGGACGGATACGCCGTCTGCCACAGTCCATCGTCCGGTTCATAAAGGTCCCGGGTCATGTATAACGCGATGGGCTCCAAATAAGCCACGACCCGACCGTCCGCTTTCGCCAGTGCCAGCGCCGTCCGCAACATACCCGCGGCGTCGTCTCCGCGGGACGGCGCGGCCACGATCAATCCCGGGATATCCCTCAACGCGGCCACGCTGTTGTCGTTGTGAAAATGTCCGCCGAATCCCTTTTGATAGCCGAAGGACGCAATCCGCACGACCATGGGGTTGCGGTATTGGTCCGTCGAAAAATACTGAAGTGAACAGGCCTCGCCGCGAATCTGGTCTTCCGCATTGTGGAAATAGGCCAGGTACTGAAGTTCCGGGACCGGCAACATGCCCATTGAACCGAATCCCTGGGCGATTCCCAGAATTGTCGTCTCATCGAGCAGCGTATTAAAAACCCGGGCCGGACCGAACTGCTTCAATAGACCCTTCGTGACGTAGTAGACGCCGCCCTTGTGCGCCACGTCCTCGCCGAATATCAGCATGTCATCGTACTTGATCATCAAATCCGTCAGGGCGCGATTAATCTGCACGGCCAGGTGGCGCGGCGGGCTCTGTTCCGGCAATTGCGCTTCGCCGCCGAAGAACTGAACGCGACGTTCGCGTTCCGGCGCTCGCGACGCTTCAGCGGACACGGCGTCGGCGTGATAGGGCGCCAGCGGGGCGATGATCTGCGACGCGCTGGTCAGTTTCGGGCGTTTGAGAGCATTCTCGGCGGCGGCCGCGACAGATAGACGAACGGCTTCGTAGCGCGCGGCGATCTCCCCGGGACGCAAGACTCCGCATTCGATAGCGGTGCGGGCCGTGGCGAGAACCGGATCCATGGCCTCGGCGGCTTCAATCTCCGCCATGGTGTGATATTCAAGCTCGAAATCCGTACCCGCGTGGCCCAACAGACGCACCGTCTGCAGATGCAGGAACACGGGAGCCCGATGGAGACGGCAGTGTTCAATGGCCTCACTTGCCGTCCGGAACGCATCCACGACGTCGAGTCCGTTGCCCGCAATGTACTTCAACCTTGCACGACGCGAGTAATTGTGCTGAACCCAGCCGGGCGTGGTATGCACCGAAATACCGATGCCGTTGTCTTCGCAGACGAACAGAATGGGAATCGCCTGGCCGGAGTAAAAGGCATAACATGCCGCATTAAACGCGGTCTGGGCCACGGCGTGGTTCGTGCTCGCATCGCCGAACGTACAGACGACGATACTGTCTTCGGGAATCGGCAGGGGAATACGCAGGCGCTTCGCCCGTGAAATGGCCAGGGCGGCGCCCACGGATTTCGGCAGATGGCTGGCGATCGTGCTGGTCTGCGGGAGCACCCACAGCGCCTTGCTGCCCCAGACCTTGTGCCGGCCGCCGGAAATGGGATCGTCGGCGCTGGCCACCTGGCTCAGGACGGTGTCGCGGATGACGTCCTGATCGGGCAGCTTCCGGGCCCGCTCGGCCATGAACGCCCCGCTGCGGTAGTGCAGGAATGCCGGATCCGTGTGCCGGGTTAGACGCCCCAAAACGGCGTTGCCCTCATGTCCCGAACTGCCGATGGTGTAATACGACTTTTCTTCGGCCCGCAGCTTGCGCGCGATCAGATCCAGATGCCGCGACACGATTTGCGATTCCAACAGTTCGACCAGGTCCGTTCCCGTTAATGCGCAGTCCGCCCGAACGGGCATGCGCGGATCGATCGGTTCAGGCACCGGCGCGGCATATTGCGCCACCGTCGTCACGAACTGGCGATCGATTGCCTCAGCCCGATTAAATCTTTGCATGGGCGCCTCTATAACCCGGCCATCGTGTCCGGCGGCAGACCGCTCTGCATTGATGATGGCCTGACCGATGGACAAGGGCGTGGAATCAGGTCAACAACTCCCGCCGTCGGACGGCTGCACACGGACCGTGCTGCTCGAGGGGTCGGATTCGGACGGGATGCGCGCATGTCAGAATGCGGCCACACCGGTCAGTTCCCGTCCGACGATCAGTTCGTGAATGGTCTCGGTTCCTTCATAGGTGATGACGCTCTCGAGATTGAGCATGTGCCGGATGGGGCAGCATTCCACGGTGATGCCGGCGGCGCCCAGCAGATCACGCGCGTCCCGGGCCACGTCCAGCGCCATGCGGCAGTTGTTCCACTTGGCCATCGAAACCTGGGCGTGGTGCATGTTGCCCGCGTCTTTCAATCGCCCGAGTTGCAACGCCAGCAATTGGGCGGTCGTAATCCGCCGGGACATGTCGGCCAGGCGCCGTTGAATCGTCTGTGTGTGGCTCAACGGGCGGCCGAACAGCACCCGTTGCTTGGCGTAGGCGAGGGCCTCGCGATAGCACGCAATGGCCGACCCGACCACGCCCCACGAAATGCCGTAGCGTGCCTGCGTCAGGCACGATAATGGCGCCCCCAGTCCCTCACCACGCGGCAGTCGGTTGGCGTCGGGCACCCGGACGTTTTCGAAAAATAACTCCGACGTGACCGATGCACGCAGCGAGAATTTGCGTTTGATCTCCCGCGTGGTGAATCCCGGCATGCCCTTTTCCACGATGAACCCGCGTATCCCATCGTCGGTCATCGTCCAGACGATGGCCAGATCGGCCAGGTCGCCGTTGGTGATCCACATTTTCGCCCCGTTGATGATCCAATCGCCTCCGTCGCGTTTGGCGATCGTCTTCATGTTGCCCGGGTCGCTGCCGCCGTCAGGCTCGGTCAGCCCGAAACAGCCCAGTTTTTCCCCCCGGGCCATCGCCGGCAGCCATCGCCGCTTCTGCTCCTCGCTGCCCATCGACGCGATGGGGTGCATGCACAGGCTGCCCTGCACGGATACGAAACTGCGCAACCCGCTGTCACCGCGTTCCAGCTCCTGACAGACCAGCCCGTAGCAGACGTTGTTTAGACCCGCGCAGTCGTAGCCCTGAATGTTGCAGCCCAGCAATCCCAGCGACGCGATTTCGGGAATCAACTCCCGCGGAAAACGGTCGTGCTCGAACGCCTCGCCGATGATCGGCAGAACCCGTTCATCCACGAAACGAGCCACCGTCTCCTGCACCTGGCGTTCGTCGTCGCTCAACAACTCGCGAACGCGGAACAAATCGGACGGGTCCAAACCCTGCATCGCATGACCCCCTCTTCGATTCCAACACCCACCCCACGCCGCCCAGCCGCCCGGGCACGAACCGCATGCGGCGGCGTCCCCGGTCGACGGGCAACGTGACGACGACCGGTCGAGCGGATTATGTTACGCCATCCGCGACCGTTCCCGCAACGGCACGATCCCGTGCCGCGGCCGGGACCGGCGCGCGTTCGAGGTCCGGCAACATTGGTTCCGAATTCGCTACTCCCCGCGCCGTCGCGTGATAACCCCACCAACGGCCACCTCGAGCTCGTCGAACCGATCGTGTTTACCGTTCAAGCACGTGATCCACGGGTCGCCCGCGCCGCCGCACGCTGCACCCCGTTTCCCGCCGTCGTGGCTCAAGCCGGCGAGCCGCGGCCCGCGCATGGCGGAACCCCGGTCCACGTCCGCGTGACCGACGATTCGTCGCCGGCGGAATCCTATTCACTTGCGATCAACGCGGAAGGCGTCTCGATTCGCGGCCACGGACGGGCAGGTGCGTTTTACGGTCTCCAAACGCTGCACCAGATTTCCCGCACCGATGGACGCCGCTGGCGATGCCGGATCATCGACGACCAACCCGACCTGCCGTTGCGTGGGTTGTCGCTGGACGTTTCCCGCGGGAGAATCCCGACGTTGGAACGTCTGTTCGGCCTCGTCGACCGCCTCGCCGCGGTCAAGATCAACCACCTGCAACTGTACGTCGAACACACCTTCGATTTCCAATTCGACCCCGACATCGCCCGCAGCTGTTCACCGTTGACCGACGACGACATTCGCGCCCTCGACGCGTTTTGCCGCGACAGGTTCATCAACCTCGTGCCGTCGTTGGCCACGTTTGGCCACATGGGCCGCATTCTTGGACTGCCGCGGTACGCCCATTTAGCCGAAATCCCGGCCGCCGCACCATGGGAATCGCAACCCTGGCCGACGCGAATTCGCGGCCTGACCATCGACGCCCGAAATCCCGACGCCCGTTGTCTGATCGAATGCATGTTGGACGAATACCTGCCGCTTTTTTCGTCCGACCTCGTGAACGTCAACGCCGACGAAACGCACGACCTCGGCCGGGGTCGGAATGCGGACTACTGCAAACAAGTCGGCCGTGGCCGGCTCTACGTGGACCATTTGAATCTCCTGATCGACGCCTGCCGCCGCCGCGGGAAACGGGCCATGTTTTGGGGCGACGTCATCCGCAATCACCCCGATCTGCTTCCCGAACTGGATGGCGATGCCGTGCTGCTCGACTGGGGCTACGACGCGGAATCCGATTTCCCTGCGGTTCGATCGCCGGAACGCGTCGCACGTGACGTCATCGTCTGTCCCGGCACCAGCGGTTGGAATCGCGTGTTGAACGGGCTGAACACCGCCGACGCCAACATCACCCGCGCCGCCCAAACGGCATCGGAACACCGCGCCGCCGGGATGGTCGTCACCGACTGGGGCGACGATGGTCATTTCAATCTCCTGGCCTGTTCGATGCCCGCGATTCTCCGCGCGGCGGCCCTCGGTTGGAACGCCGGCTCGTCCGCATCAGACATTGACTTCGGAATCGAGCACTGTCTGTTCGGTCCCGACGCCGCCGGATTGCTCGATTTGATCCGCGACGCCGGTCGCCCCGGCGACCGGCACCTAACCTGGCGACTGCTGTATCAACCGTGGACCGCCGACGCGTGGGCCGGGATCCATGCGTCGTTCCAACACGACCGCATCGTCGATTCCGTCGAACGAGCCCGGTCCGCGCTGTCTCGTGCGCCCGTCGCCGATGCCGGCGATCGGCGCGAGTGGAATGTGGCACTCGATGCCGGCCTTCTTTTCGCGAAAACGACCGAACTGACCGCCCCGACCACGTTGGTTTCCCGCGATGCGACGGCGTTGACCGCGGCGTTCCGTTCGCACGTTCACCGATTCGCCGAGGAATACGCGGCCGTCTGGAACGCCCACAACCGCCCCCATCGCCTTCACGATATCATCACGAAGCTGAACGACCTGTCCGACCCGGCGCGCATCGGGCCGCCCACGCCGCCGCCCAATTGACCCGACCGCTCCATAGGCGTTAGATTCGGTTCGCGAAGTGCAATGGGGTGACCCGATCACATGCCGACCGATACCGAAATCGCCATACAGGGTTGCGGCATCGTGACCCCGTTCGCGGCCGGACCCGCGTGCGACGTGTTGTCACGCGCCGGCCTGCCGCCGCAGCCCCCGGAATCGGGCTACTGGCCCGTTCCCGATTCCACGCTCGACCGATATCCATCCCTCGACGACGAACTGAAACGCGAACGCGCCGGATGGATCGCGGCCGCCGCGCTCCTGTACGCCTGCGAAGACGCCCGACTGTCGCTCGATCAATTCAAACCCGATCGCATCTGCCTGGTCATCGGTTGCACGTTTTCCGGACAGTTGGGGATGCTCCAGTTCGCCGACGAAGTTCGCCAACAATCCGCTCGATTCGTCAGCCCCATCCACTTCCCGCAAACCGTCGGCAACTACGTGGCCGGCGCGCTTTCACGGGCCTTCAAAATCCAGGGCCCGAATCTGACCGTCGCCGACGGTCCAACATCCGGATTGAGCGCCGTCCGCACGGCGTGCGATCTGCTCGCCGAGGACGCCGCCGACGTGGCCATCGCCGGCGGCGCCGAAACCCTGTCCGACACGATCGTGCGCGGTTTGACCGCCGGACCCCACCGCGGCCCCGGCGCGCCGGCGCCGGCCGAGGGCGCGTGCCTGTACGTTCTCCGCCGCGCCGACCGCATCGACGCGACGCACTCGCGGGCCATCATCACCACATGGTCGAACGACGGATCAGCGGCGCCCGATTCCTATTCCGTTGCAGCGCGCGTCGGTTTCAGTTTCGCCGCGGAAAGCGCCATGCGTCTCGCAGCGGCTATTCAGTCGGTCGAACCTGACCTCGTGCGGACCGTCGTCCACACCGGCAACGGGTCAACCGGCCAAACCATGGTCGTTCGTGTTCACGCGTAGCTGTCGAGGAATGCACGGGCACTGCAGGATAACCCGAATCAGGAATTGCACACCGGTCGCGTACCGGACTCGAATCGCAACCGCCGAAACAGGCGAAACCATCGCGTTGCCAGCCGTTTCAACGTCGCGACATCCGCCGCGTAGGCGTCCGCGGATTCGGTGCAACACCATTCCATCAAGACGTGCCAGCCCGCGACGGTGGTCAGGTCGGTTTTCGTGCTTCGCGGCAGGCGATCCAACAGCGCCCGGGCCTCGGTGATCAGCGTTTCCATTTCCCGTCGCACGTGATTGGATACGTTTGTGGACACCGGTGATTCCCCGTCGGCCTTCCGACGACATGCACAATACCAGCCGGTCCGCCCGCGTCCAGCGGCTACGATTCTTCGCTCGAACCGCGCGGCATGATCACCTGTACCGCCCCCGGGATCGCCTCGATCGTAATCGGCAGCGTCCCCATCGGCTCGCCGTCGGCCCAAACCTCCATCGGGCCATTTCCCTCCGCCGTTGCGATCCGAATCGTTCGCGTGTTCATCATCGTCACCTGCGACAACCGCGTATGCCGGCCGGCCATAACCCGCGGCAGCAACGGAATCACCTGCCATCGCGCAATCCGGGTCACCAGACAAATGCGCAACCAACCGTCAAATGGACTGGCGTCGGGAGCGATGCGCATCGCCCCGCCGTAACTCGACGTGTTGCCCGATGCCGCCAGAAACACCGGCCCCTCGTAGACCCCGAAATCCCCCGACAACACCATCTCCGCCGTGCGATAGCTCCACAACGCACGCAGCGTTGCGAATACGTAGGCCGACGTCCCCCGCAACGGCAGCCGGTGGTCGTTCACGTAACGCGAAACCACCGCGTCAAATCCCACGGCCGCCACCGTGCAAAAATACCGCCCCCCCGCACGTCCCAAATCGACCGACCTCGTCTCGCCGCCCAGCAGCGATCGCCCGGCCGCGGCTGAATCCGATGGAATGCCCAACGCCCGCGCGAAGTCGTTGCATCGGCCCGCCGGCAGGATCCCCAATATCGCGGGCGCCGCTCCCGCCGACAACAGACCGTTCACCACCTCCTGAACGGTTCCGTCCCCGCCGCACGCCACCACGCACGTTTCCGCACCGTCCATCGCCGACCATCGTGCCGCGATTTCCTCCGCGTGGCCATGCCCGTGTGTCGCGACCGATTCCGCGTGTCGATCCCCCTCCTGAAGAATCCGCACGGCATGCTCCGCCGCCCGCGCCGCTCGCCGCCCGCCGGCCGCCGGATTGTAAATAATGACAAATCGCCGTTCGTCGCCCATCAACGCAACCGTGTCACGTCACGTCGCACATCAGAATCGGCGGACAATGGAAATACGTGATCTGCGCCTGATCGCCCGGCATCCCCAGAAAATCCCGCGCCTGCTCGATTGCCCGATTCAAACTGGGCGCCGTATGAAAACCGATCCGGCTGGCCGCGGGCTCGCTGCGCGGCGCGACCGCTATAACCCGCCCCAAATGATCCATCCCGTGGCAGCCCCAATACCACATATACATCGGGTGCACGCCGTGATAGGCGTACGTCGTGCGGTACAGGTGGATATAGCGTTCGTTCTCCGCGTATCGTTTTTCGAACCGCTGCTCGATTTCCGCGGGCACGCGCGTCTCCGGCAGAACCTCCTCGAAAAAATCCGCGTACGACGGGTGGTGTACTGAATGAAACTTGTATTCCAACGGATGCACTACGATCATGACGCCGCCCTTGCGCACCAATGGCTTGCCCCGGTAGAAATTGAAGAAATACCCCGCCGCCATGCAATAGACCAGAATGGGGTTCAGTATCGAATCGACGCTGTACGGACCGATCGACGGCAGACCCACCAGCACAATATCCGCCTGGCCGTTGATCTGTATGCATTGTTGTCGGTGTACCGCATCCAGCGTCTTCTCGTGTACCGGTCCCGTTCGCCCCGCATGCACGCCGGTCAGACCGTACGGCGCGGGCAGTCCGTGATAGACCTTCCGACGGATCGGCGGCGGCAATAATCCCAATACCGCATTATTCACGCGCCGGTTCAAACGATCGTACGCCGTCCATTGCGATTCGCGCTTCTGAAGAAAACCCAGCATATGCGCGAACGTGTCGCTGTTGAGCGTCGTCTCGATGGTGAACAAATTGACGTGTTGCGCGACGATCTCGCCCATCCGATCGCACGACCGGTGAAAACTGCTCGTAGCCGGGTCCATGTAACTCCGCGACGTCATCAACGTCTGCACGTTATGATGCGCCCGCACGCTGCGATACGTCGCCAGACCCACCGGCACCGACTTGTGCCCCCCGTCCATCGTCACCAGATTGATATTGACGTAAATCAGCAAATCGGATTCGGCCGCCCGCCGGTTGATCTCCACGATTTCCCCGTGACCCGTTTCGCCCAGCAGTGTATTGCCATTCGGGTCTTCGGCATCGTGGTTATACAACCGATCCGGCCAGAATCGCCGGAACACCCGCGGTCCCACCATCCGCTTCAATTCCGCGGGCGTCACCCGCCGATGCAGGCAAATGGCGCAGATCAAATGAATGTCGGTGATGCCCGCTGCGTCCAATCGTTCCATCACCGACTCGATGATCGTCTGTCGAATGTCCGGCCGGCGCATCCGTGGCAACGGCAACGAAATATCGTCGAATGCAATCGTAACCGTCATTCCCGAACTCAAATGGGCCGACAACGGTTCGCACCCCAACGGGTGATCGATCGCATGGGCGACCGCGCCCCGCGTGTCCGCGATCCCCGGCAACGGCGGCCGCGGATAGATCACCCGCGTCCCCGTCGGCAGTCGATGCGTCTGAAACGATTCTCCGCAGTGAAACAAAAAAGGTGGATCATCCGGCCCTGCGTGGTGAATGAATGACGAATCGTTCGCCGCGATCGACGGACGTGCCGTGTCTGCCGCGCGCGTGTCAGTCATTGATGCCGTCACGTGTTGAATCCAAATACGGACTTGACCGTTCCGCTACCGCCGGTGAATAACGCCGAACGCAACGCACTGCGGTAGTCTTCCACGGCATGCGGACGCCCCACCAACGCCGTTAGACGTTCGCCCCACGTCGCCAGCATGTCCAACGCCAATGCACAACTGGGACGGTGCGAACCATCCGCCGACCCATTCGTCTGTTCGGCCCCATAGGCGTACGCCGCTTGAACGGTCAACGACTTGAACCAGATCGCCGTCCAGTCCACGCCTCGCGGAACGCCCGGCATCCCCACCAGCACCATCGTGCCTCCCGCTGCCGTGACCCGGATGGCCATGTCAAGGCTTGAAGACGTCGCGATGCATTCAAACGTCAGATCAACCCCGCCCATGATCGTCGGCGGTCCCAGCTCCGGATAGTGCGCCTCCGCGTCGAACGCCGCCAGCCATTCGACAAACCGCTTGCGATGGCGCGCTGCGGGCGGCGGATCGATCACCACATCTGCGCCCAATTCCGTCGCCAGTCTCTTCTGATGGGCATACTTGGCCGACGCGATCACGCGCGCCCCGCTACCCAGAAACCGCAACGCCGCGATGGTCAACAAACCGATCGTCCCGCAGCCCATTACGAACACCGTCGCCGCATGCCGCCAGTCGGCCTTCAGCACCCCGTGCAGCACGCACGCCAGCGGCTCCGTCAACACCGCCGCACGATCCTGGATCGCGTCCGGCACCCCATGCAATTGCGACCGGTGACACACGAAATTCGACGACCACGCCCCACCCGTGTCCCGGCAATACCCCGTCTGAATGCCCGCCGATATCACGCCGCGTGTCACGTTCCGGCACAACGCCGCCTGCCCGCGCCCGCACGCCGCGCACATCGGCCGTATGCCCCGAACCCGGCATCCCAGCGCCGGCTCTAAAACCACGCGATCCCCACAGGCCAACGCCGTCAATCGCTCCGCGGTTTCATACCTCGCCACGTCGCCGCCCAGTTCGGTCACGTCGCCGACCACCTCGTGCCCCAGCACGAATGGCACCGACGTCAACGGCGAAAAATACGTGCTCCCCTTCCCGCAGATCACGCTCAAATCCGACCCGCAGATTCCCGCCAGCCGCGGCGCCACCCGCACCCATTCACCGTTCGGCAGCGGCTTTGCCTCCACATCTTGAACCGACACCGGGCACAAAACGCCCCATCGGCCCGTCGCCGACCGCGCGCATCGACCCGCCCCGGCAACCTTCATCGCCACGTACCGCGGAATGCTCTTCTCGAACACGATCGCCTTCAACCGCGATTCCTCGGCAACGACCACGTCACGCACGACCACCCGCGCCGATGGGCGATCGCCCTTAACGCCCGACGCGGATTCACCGCCGTCGCGTGTCCGACGCACCCCATCATGGGCACGTCGGCCACGCTGTCACCGTACGCGCAACTCCGCGCCAGGTCGATCCCCACGCGCTCTGCATACGCCGCCAGTTCCCGCGCCTTCTCCGATTCGCCGAGCGGCGCTCCATCCAGCTCCCCCGTGAACCGCCCGTCGCGAACCACCAGCGTCCGCGCCACCACGTCAATCCCCGCCTTGCAGCCGCACACTTCCCGCAAATGGCCCGCCAGCGGTTCGATCAGAAAATCGATCGACCCCGTCACCAGCACAATGCGATGCCCCCGTCGAACGTGATCCGTGACGCACGCCAACGCCTCGCGGTATAGGTTTGGACGCAACACCCGTTCCAGACAATCCCGTGCCGCCTCGCGCACCCGTTTCGCATCCAGACCCGCATAATTCCGGTAAAACGCGATGTTCATCCGCGTCCGGCTAACCCGATCGAGATACGCATAACGCAGACATCGCGCGTAGAAAAACGCAAGCCACAGCCGAAACCGCCAGTCACCCCCCCCCGCCAACCATCGGCGAACATGAACGAACTGATGGACGATGTGCGTCGCGACCAGCGTGCCGTCTACGTCGAAAAACGCCGCTTCCCGCCCCGTCGCATCGGCCGCGATCGCCCCACCCGGCACTTCACGACGCGGCACGGGATGCACCCGGCTTGCCCAGCGACTCCACCGCCCGCTGCGCCGTGGACGTCAACTGTTGGTACGCCTGATAACGCGACGAAAAATCACCGTGCTCAGAAATGTCTCCCATTGGCACCGGCCGGCCGAACGTCACCCGCACCACGCCCGGTCGCACCAGCACCCGTCCCTTCGGCAGCAGGTCGTACGTGTTCTCGATGTGCACCGGCACGATCGGCGACTTCGCCTCCAGCGCCAGCACCGCCACCCCCAGCTTGAACGGTTGAATCTCGCCCGTCAGCGACCTCGTCCCCTCGGGAAACAGCAGCAGCCCCTGCCCCGATGCCAGCGTCTGGGCGCATCGCCGCAGCCCCTCCATCCCGTCCGCGTTGCGGTCCACCGGAATCGTGTCGCACAGCGATCCGAACACCCACGACTTCACCCGGTTGTTGAAAAAATAATCCGCCGCCCCGGCGATATAAACCCGCCGCCCCGCCTCCCGAATCGCCGGCGCCACCGCCGTCAACACCGCCGCCGAATCCAGATGCGACGAGTGATTCGCCGCCAGGATGAACGGTCCTTCTCGCGGAATGTGTTCCAATCCCCTCGCCTCGACCCGCACCCAACTGTGAAAAAACAGCCCCACGCCCCCACGCACCGCCCAGCGCAGCGG
>JABFSN010000050.1 GCA_013140575.1 Phycisphaerales bacterium
GGCGGGTGTCGGTACACGAGGTGACGCCGGGGGAGCGGGAGTCGGGGCAGATGCACACCGGCGACCTGGCGTCGGCGTCGGACGCGGTGGCGCAGCAGTTGGCGGGGGACGTGGCCCGAATAGTCGACCAGGAGGCGCAAGGCAAACGAGCGGTTATCAAATTCGGCGACATCATGAACAAGAGCGGAACCATGCCGACGACGGACTTCGAAGCGTTTATCGGGCGAATCCGCAGCAAGCTGATGCAGAGCGGGCATGTGTACGCCAATGTAAAATTCGTGGACACGCGGGCGCGCATTGAGGGTTTGAACGAGCGGGAATCCGGCGGCGCGAACGATGATCCGCTGCAAGAAGGCCGCGGGAGCAGCGGCGCGGTGAGTGAAACGAAGCCGGAGTTTGTCTTTTATTTGAACGTGAACGTGTACGGAATTCATCGTGGTGGGACGCACTTTTATAGCGTCACGATTGAATTGACCCGGGCGAGCGATGGCGCGATTGTGTTTTCGAAGGATTATGAGGTGAAGTACAAATAGAGGGACGAAGGGACACAGGGACACAGGGACGAAGGGGGCGGAACGACACCGGAAGACGAAACACAATGATGTGCGGAAGCGGACTTTCAAGACGATTATCGGGAATCGCCGTGGCGCTGTCCGTTGCGTGCGCGGGCGGGTGTGCCTCGCAGCCGAAGTCGTCGGTGATGACGGTTGAGGACTATCAGTACATCGCCACCGAAATGGGCGGCAAGCTGCAGGGCAAGCTGGCGACGAGCGATGTGTTTGCCGGACGCGGGGGGGAATCGCCGGCGATGGTTGTTTCCATTCAGAAAGTTTCCAACCTGACCAGCGACATGATTCCGGAGAGCGCCCGATGGTACCTGATGGAGAAGGTGAAAAGTTCGTTGCCGATGGCGGCGTTGTCGCGGGACAAGAACATCCGATTCGTCATACCAGCCGAGCATCTGCGGCAGGCGCGGGAGCGCGGGGCGGTGGAAGACGATTTCGCGAATGACCGGGCCCCGACGCACGTCATGACGGCGACATTCTTGTCGGCCACGCGGGCGGGCGGACTGGAGCGTACCGATCTGTATTATTGCGAATATCAACTGACGGACCTTTCGAGCGGCGAAGTGGTCTGGACGGATACGGTGGAGTTCAAACGGACCGCGCACGGGCGGTCGTGGGATTAGGCGGACACAGTCATGCGACGATTCGGCAGCGCAGTGTATTGTTTGGTCGTTCCGGCAGCCGGTCTTTCCGTGATGACGGGGTGCAGCACGCCGTCGGTGATCGAGCACGTGGAGCGCGGGGAATATGGAATCGGCCGGGAGGTGCTGCTCAAGAATCTAACCCAAGACAAGGCCGAGCGGTCTTATTTTCTGGACCGCATGCAACTGTGCCTGGTCGATCTGGCGGACGGCGTGCCGCGCTCGGCCGAGCGGACGGTGGATGAATCGTACGAGATTTTGCGGACGCAGGGGATTAATGCCGACAAGACGGTCGCGTCGGTGGTGATCAATGAGAGCGTCAAGTTCTGGAAGGGCGAGCCGTTCGAACAGGCGATGATGTACGTCTACATCGCCATTCAGAAGGCGGCGTGCGGCGAGTGGGACAACGCCCGGGCGGCCGCGGGGTCGTCGCTGTTTTTGTTGAAGGATTTCGGCGAAGCAACGAAGGGCCGTCGAAAGACGACCGAAGAGATTGCCCGGCAGGCGGCGGAATACGACACGTCGCACGAGGGCGGGGACTATATCGGGAACGGGTACGTCGCCCGGGAGAGTAATTTCGCATACGGGCATTTGATGGCGGGCATCTCGAACGCCGTTCTGGGGCGGGACGCAGAGGCGGAGGATCATTACGCGGCGGCGCTGGCGTCCAACGGCGGCTTGACGGATGTCGTACGGCGGCTGCGGGCCAAAGAGTACAATACGATTCTGGTGGTCGATTACGGGCTGGGGCCGGAGAAGATCCGCTATGGGATGGACGACGTGTTCACGCGGTTCGTACCGCGGAACGGGTGGATCAGCGGACAGGAGCCGCTCGACGTCTCGATCCAGGGCGGTCCCGGCGAACGGTTCGCGGTGGCGTGCGACCTGAACAACATGGCCGCCGACCACATGTGGAATAACATGGAAGACGTCCGGGTGGCCAAGAGCGTGCTGGGGAATGCACTGCTGGCCACGGGCGTGGGGATCACGGCGTTCAGCCATGAAAGCGAGCATCAGGTCGCGGGATTGATTGTGGCCGGGGTCGGTCTGGCGATGAAGGCGAGTGCGGCGGCCGACATCCGGCATTGCGATTTGTTGCCGCAAAGGGTCTATATCGCGCCGGTGACCGTGCCGTCGCTGGATTCGACCGTCGTCGTGCGCGTGGGCGATAGCCAGTTGATGCGCATGGTCCTGCCGGGTCTTGACCCGCCGCAACCGCCGGAGCGGGTGCGTCTGCACTATGTGCGCATGACGCCGACGTACAGACCGCCGGCGTGGGGAATATCGGGGACGTTGGTCTATGCGAATGACGAGTTCGGGGGCGCCGTGGACGGCGATGGACTGCCGTACATTCTGGGCGGGCGATGCGCGCGCATGCCCTCGCAAGAGGCGCTTCAGCACTATCAGCGGGCCGGATATCTGCGGGATTTCACGACGGCGGATCTCGAGAATTTGTACCGGGACGAGGGGATCAAGTTGGGACTGGACGAGAACGGCGGACGGGCCGGTCTGCATCTATTGGAAGGTGGAAACGTCTTGTATTGTCCGTCGGCGGGGACGGGCGGTTTTCAGCGCCTGTTTTGTCAGGAACATGGGCCGTATAAGCCGAAGTCGGACCGGGTGCGGGAATTGATGCGATCCGTCGCCGCGCCGCCTGAATCGCGTGCGGCGGCGCGCGTGGATTGATGGCTTCGGAAGACTGCTAACGCGAGGATAAAGTGTGTGTGTTTAGCGTCCCTTGGGGACGCTGTGAATGTAGCCCAGCACTTCAGTGCTGGGATGACGGCGCCACAAGGGATCCCTAGTCCCGAAGGGACGGCTGGAGCGGATGGCGGCATTTCAGCCGTCCCTTCGGGACTCGGCGCAATCGGGTCTCCGGCGTACCCCGCGTTGAAACGCGGGGCTACGTTCAGGCCTGCCCGTCGCAGGCAACCCACGGAGACGCTCAACGCGTACGATGAAGTCGAGGGCACCATCACAGCGAGAGGCACAATGAGAATGCGACAATACGGTGGTCTGCTGTTTGCGGTGGTCGGCATTTCCGTTTTTAACGTCGGGTGTGATCCGATCAAGGCGCCGGGCGTGGCGCAGTTCGACCCATTGCCGGAATATCCCAAGGTCACGGCGTTGGAGGGATTGAAGGACTGGGTGGTGGTCAGCGACGTGGTGGTCGATCCGGGGCCGCCCATGGAAGTGACCGTTCCGGCGCGGGCCAAGACGGATTACGAAGAGTTGAACATACAATACCGGTTCTTTTTCTATGATTCGGCCGGCCGACCATTGGAAAACGACCCGGACTGGCACTACATGCACATGCCGTCGCGGACGCAGGTCTACATGCAGGCCAATGCGCTGGACACCACGGCGTCGGACTGGCGGCTGGAGATCCGGCCGGCGCGGTGAGTTCGTTCATGGGCTGGTCGATCAATCCGGTCTGGGGTTAGACGCTTGCGGTGGTTGGGCATTGTCGCGCACGCCCGCGGTCATGTCGTCGGCGCGTCGGTCATCACGATTCGTCCGCCCTCCGGGCGGAAACGATATGGGGGGGCACCCAGGGACTGAAGTCCCTGGCTACGATCGAGCGCCCTCCGGGCGAAGAGTCCACGGCGCGCGTGCATGGCCACGCAAGCGTGGACCATGCCACCCGATGGCCGCGGCCCTACCACCGAGCGGCGGGCGGGAACATTCAGTTCCCCGCGGCGCTGGAACGCAGAAGCCGCAGGGCGTTAAGAGCGACCAGGACGGTGCTGCCTTCGTGGCCGATGACGGCGATGGGCAGCGGAATCTGCCCGGCGGCGGCGAAGCAGGCGAGCACGACGATCACACCGATCGCCAGGGTCAGATTCTGACGGACGATACGGGCGGTGCGCTGGGCCTGGCGGTGCACCCAGGCGACGCCGTCGAGATTGTTGTTCATGAGCACGATGTCGGCGGCCTCGAGCGCGACGTCGGCGCCGATGGAGCCGATGGCGATGCCGACGTCGGCGGCCGCGAGGGTGGGGGCGTCGTTCACGCCGTCGCCGACCATGATGATCGCACCGTGTTTGCGGCGGAGCGCTTCGGCGGCCTTGACCTTGGCGTCGGGGAGCAAATCGGCGTGAAACTCGTCCACGGATAGCTGCGCGGCGATCGCGGAGGCGACCGATTCGTGGTCGCCGGTGAGCATGGCCACGCGCCGCACGCCGGCGTCGCGGAGCCGTTGTATCGTTTCGCGGGCGTTGTCGCGGAGGGTATCCTCGAACGCCAGAACAGCAGGCACGCCGTCGACCACGAACGCGGAGGCCGCACGGCCGCCGCGATAAACCTGATCGACACGATCGCGGAACCGCGGCAAATGGGCCGGGGCGATGTGGTCGGCCGCGGATTTGGGTTTGCCGATCCACAAGCGCCGGCCGTTGGATCGCGCGGACGCGCCTTCGCCGGGAACATACTGCAGGTCTTGCACCGGATAGGGTTCCAGCTTGCGATCGTTCAACGCCTGCATGACGGCGGCCGCGAGTGGATGACTGCTGGACGATTCGACGGCGCCGGCCAGGCGGAGCACCTCGCGTTCGTCCAGCCCATCGCCGCAGATCACCTCGACGAGCCGGACGCGGCCGGTGGTCAGCGTTCCAGTTTTGTCGAAAACGACGACCCGGGCGCGGGCGAGGGCTTCCAGATAGACGCCGCCCTTGACGAGGACGCCGCGGCGGGCGGCGGCGCCGATCGCGGCCAGGTAGGCGACGGGCGTGGCGATGATGAGGGCGCAGGGGCTGCCGACGATGAGCACGGCGATGGCGCGGCGGATGGATTCCTGGCCGGACACGGCGAAAAGCAGGTGCAGCACGACGCCGGCGACGATGGAGACGCCGATAACGGATGTGGAATAGACCGGTCCGATGCGGTCGATGAGGCGCTGGACGGCGGCGCGCTGGTGGCGGGCTTCGGTGACCAGGGTCAGGATGCGGGCCAGGGTGGTGTCGCGCGATGATTTGGTGACGCGGACGACGAGACGGCCATTCAGGTTGGAAGTGCCGGCGTACACGTCGTCGCCGATGTTCTTGTCGCGGGGGACGGATTCGCCGGTGATGGCGGCTTCGTTGACCGAGGAGGCGCCCTCGACGACGGCGCCATCCAATGGCACGCGGTCGCCGGGGCGGACCAGGACGCGTTCGCCGAGGGCGATGCGGTTCAACGGTACGCGGACGGGGCCGGAGTCGCGAAGGACGATGGCGTCGAGGGGGACGAGGTTGTGCAGCGTGACGATGGCCGACTGGGTGCGGTCGAGGGCGAATTCCTCGAGGGCCCCGGACAGGGCGAACAGGAACAGCAGGAGCGCTCCCTCGAAGGGACTGCCGATGACCGCGGCCAGTCCCGCGCCCAGCAGCATCAGCACGTCGATGTCGATGCGCAGGCGGCGAAGCGATTCCCAAACCGACGACAACGCCGGAATGGCGGCAACGGCGAACGCGAGCATGGTGGTCAGATGGACCAGCGGCCGGGGCAGGGCGAATCTCGATCCGATGAACGAAACGGCCAGCAAGACACCGGCGCTGAACGCGATAATCAGGGGCATGCGGCGTTCGATGACCGCGGAAGCGGGCGTCAGAAATACGCTGGCGCGATCGCCGTCCATGTCGATGACCGGCGAATCAAAGAGCACGGGATTGAGGGCACGACGGGCCGGGCTGATGGAGGGGTGGGGGCGCGGCGGTTCCGGTGCCGCCGGATGGGCGTGGGAATGGCCGAACGCATCGTGGTCTAGGGTGTGCCGGCCAGCCATTGCGCGGTCCAATAGGTTACGCCGCCGGAGACGGCGGCGGTGAACAACCACACGGTGAGCATGGGAACCAGGGCGCGCCCGGTGACGCGGGCGGTGACCAGTCCGATCCACACGATCATGATCGTGGTCATGGCCGGTACCCAGTATCCCAATCCGCCGAGGTTTCGGGCGCAGAGCGGTGCGGCGAGCAGCAGGGTGCCGCAGACGGCGCCGATCATGTTCCACACGCCGACCAGCAGGGGGTGGTGGGCATGCTGGACGAACAACCCGAGCTCCTCCTCCATCATCACCTTTAACAGCCGGTCATCGTCGGCACAAATCACGTCGACCACCTGCGAAAGCAGCGGTTCGCGAAAGCCCTTGGCGGCGTACAGGGCCCGCACCTCCTCGCGTTCGTGCTGGGGGTTCTCGTTGATTTCGCGGCGTTCGCGGGCCAGTTCGTTTTCGAGATAGCGGAGGCGGACCCGCGCGGCGATGGCCGCGGCGACACCGAGATAGAGCGAAACGCCCAGCCCGGCCGCGGTCAGCAACGGACCGGGTGGGTGGACAACCCCGAAACCACGTAACGCGACCCAAAAGAGCCACAACAGGACGACGGCGTCGCGGGCGGTGACGCAGGCCTGCCGCCAGTCGTCGACGTCGCCGAGGTGCGACTCGCCGCTGAGCATGTCGCGGGCACGGTGACGCGCGTCGGCGACGTGATCGACGACGGAATCGTCGTCCATGGCGTCGGACGCCAACCTGCCGGGCGTTTGCGGGGCGGTGGACATGGGATTCACAACGGGCGATGGACCGGACGATTCAGTCGGTGCATGGGCGTCGGCGAATGTGGGCCGGGCGTCAGACCACAAGGAGATAGACCACCCACAAGCCGACGCCGACGGCGTACATGCCCACCACAATGGTGACCCACAAGGCGCCGACCGCGGCGGGCACGTCGGCCAGCCGTTCGCAGCGCGTGACCTTGTAGACGATGCTGATGCTGAGGCACAACGGCAACAGCAGCAGGGCCTTCTGAATGCCTCCGATTTCGATGGGGGTCACGAAGAACTCACCGATTGCGTTCATGGAATCGCTCCGGCTGGGGAACGGGCGCGGCGGATGCGGCGCTGGTGCGGGGCATCGCCGCGCACTAATGCGTCAAGTATGACCAAGATGTTTAAGAGCCCGGCGACGCCGGTGTAGACGGTGGCGATTTCGGCGCTGCCCCATTGACTGGTCGCGACGAGATTCCCGGTCAATTCCGCCAGTTGGACCGGGGACATCGATCGCGCCTGGGACGAGGTCAGGTTTTGGGCGAGCAGGCGGTCCCGGCTCGATTCGCCGATGGCGTAGGCGATCAGGGCGTGTCCGCCGCCGCACAACTGCCCCATGAACCACAGGCTTTTTTTTTCGGGATAGACGGTCGTTCGGACGCCGCCGATGGCGACGCCGCCCCAGAAAGTGGCCGCGATGGTCGCGAAGATGATGATTCCGCGGCGGTGCTCGCCGATGGCGTAGTGTCCGGCGCCGGGAATCAACCAAGCGAGAATGCCGATGAGCGGGAGTTTCAAGGTCGCGGCGGGGTCGGGCATGAATTCGCTCCGTGCGGACCTAGGCCTGGCACGGTCCGTTCGGATCGCCGCAGCGCCCGCAACCGGCCGTGGCGCTTGATGGTTTTGAAGCTGCACTGTGGGCCGCAAACACGCTCAAAACCGGCTCGGGACGCCGGTTACCGCATTTCGGGCAGGACACTTTTGAACGGTCGCCGGCGCGGAGCAGCTCGTCGAAGGTATGACGGCATTCGGGACAACGGTATTCGTAGATGGGCATAGGTCGATACCCGTCGGTTGAGCCTCGTGCAATTCGCACGCATAGTCGCCAGAATGCCGCAGTATAGGTTCGTCGCGGTTCGTCGGCAAGGTCGGCCCGCGACGGCAAGGCCGGAATCGGGCGGGTTCGGATTGCGACATCCGACCGGCGGGGCGATTCGGCGGAGGAGGAACGCATGTTTGGGCAATCCGGGGTTCGTCGCCATGGGTCGTCGATGATGCTGGCCGCGGCCGCGGCGTTGCCCGGGGGATGCGTGACGGTGGCGGGGGACTGGGTGGCCGATCGGGGGGCGCGGACGCCGTCGGGCACGTCGGTGTCGGCGATTTCATTCGACCAGCACGGTCGGTATGCGGTCACCGAATCGAATGACGAAGTAACCTCGACGACGACGGGACGTTATGGCTGGAATGGCATTGCATTGACGTTGACGTCGGACGAGGGCGAGGTTCAGAAGATTACGTGTCGAACGGATTGGGACGGTTCGTTGGTGTTGCGGTATGTGGCGGCGGCCGACACGGCGGTCATTCGTTTACGGCGCCGGGAATGATGGCCGGCGATCTTCAAACAGTTGACGCGGGGTGTCTCCCGACTGGTTCATCGAGCGACGGCGTCATCGTCCTGTGGAAACCCGTGGGCATTTCATCGGCGCGAGCGGTTTATCGCGTGCGATCGATCACCGGCGTGCGAAAAAGCGGGCACGCGGGGGCGTTGGATCCGGGGGCCGAGGGCGTGTTGATCGTGTGCCAGGGGAAGGCCACGCGGTTGGTGGAGCGGATCATGGCGTTGCCGAAGGTTTATCGGGCTGCGGCGCGGTTGGACGTGACGAGTGAGAGTCTGGATAGCGATTCGCCGTTGACGCCGGTTCCGGTCGGGGCGGAACCCAGCGAGGACCAGGTTCGAGGGGCGCTGGCGCGGTTCGTTGGGACGATTGAACAGGCGCCGCCGCGGATCAGTGCGGTCAAGATCGGCGGTGTTCCGGCGTACAAGCGGGCACGGCGCGGAGAGGATGTCGCCCCGCGACCCCGGCCGGTGCGGATCGATTCGATCCGACTGGATCGGTACGTCTGGCCGACGATGGCGTTTGAGATGGCGTGCGGGCGGGGGACGTATGTGCGGTCGCTGGTGCGCGACGTGGGGG
>JABFSN010000134.1 GCA_013140575.1 Phycisphaerales bacterium
GGGTGGGGCGGATGGTGGAGCCGGCGGAACTTCTGGGGGTGATCGTGGAACGATTGCGGGCGAGTTTGCCGCGGCGGAAGCGTTAATCCAGTTCGCACCGAATCGCATCGGGCGATTCGCGGTCATTTCGAATTTCAGCTTTCAGAACCCAATCGGGGATGTCGGAAGTGATGTACTACGGCGCCAGGAGCGCGTCCTTGGTGATGCGTTCTGTCGCCCCGCTGGGGCTTGTTTGGGGGGTAGACGATTCCGAGGGTGTCGTCCGCTGTCGCGGGCGACACCCCCGGCTACTGACTGCCGCCCCTGCGGGGCTGGGCGGGGTCGAGTGCCCCCACGGCGCAGATTTCGCCGAACGTGACCGGAATCGTCATAGCGCAGTGGTGTCGGGCGCTCCGCACACAGCGGCGTGTCAGGCCCGTCAGTTGGGTGGCGGGTTCTGATCGAAAGCGATGCGTGTGCCCGCGGCGGCGCGCGAGACGTCCGGTGTGAAAGTGCGGGAGTGTGCGTGGTAGCGATGCCTGGAGACGGGGATCACGGGATTTGGAGGGAGACGTCGGGTTCGTCGGAATCGATGAAGTAGAATTCGAAGGTGACGGTGTCGCCGCAGTCGAACTGGGGTCCGAGTTGGGCCCAGCGTTGTTTGGCGCCGAGGGTGAGGACGTCGCCGGACGCGGGGTCGAGGTATTGGCCGCCGGTGGTGCCGACGAAGAGGGCATCGGGGCAGTCGAGGGAGATATCGACGGATTCGCCGATGTCGAGGATGCCGAGGGAAAGGAAGCCGATGCCGTCACGGTAGGCATTGGGTTCCTGGAAGAGCAGTTCGGGGAAGGTGATGGCCGGGTCGGTGGTGAGGAAGAGTTCGACATCGACGGCGAGGGGGCTGGCGTTGACGAGTTCGATGGTGACGGAGTCGTCGTCGGGAATGGGTTGGGATGAGGCGTCGTCGGGGGTGTTGTCGGAGGAAAGGCCAAAAAAGGCGGAAATGTCGGTGGTACCGTCACAGGCGAGCGATGAGACCAGCAAGCACGCGGTGATGAAAACGACGGGCGCGGTAGAAAGGGTTCGGGACGACATGATTTGGCTCCTCCATGATGGATAGCACCGATCCGAGGCGAATCCGTTCGCCGAAACACCGCAACGAATGGAGCATACCGGGGAATCGCCGGCGACGCCAGCCACCCGGCGGTTTGGCGGGCGTGGTTTGACAGGCCGGGTGCCGTAACTATAATGCCCAGCCGCAGGAAGTACGGCCGCGCGGAGGGTGCGGCCGTTGCGGTTTTCGTGCGCGCTGCGGACCTGTTCGGGTAACGGGTTTGCGATTGGGGGTGTGCCCAAAGCGCTCAATGTCCCGTGCGCACGGGCGGTGACTACGGGCGGTGAATGAGAGACTGGAGGCCCGTCGCGTTTCAGTCATCCTCGGGCTTGCGTCCGCGGCAGTGATTGAGGGTTCGCTGCTCCAAAGCGGAACGTGAACAGGGCGTCGGGAGCCCCGTGTCGGGACTGGATTATGGCGTCGGTGGGGTTACGAAACGTCGTAAAGGAGTTCGGGGGGAAGCGGAACCGGGTTGTCGCGGTGGATGGGTTGACGTTGGACGTGGCGGATCGGGAGTTGATGGTGTTGCTGGGACCGTCGGGCTGCGGGAAGACGACGACGTTGCGGATGGTCGCGGGTTTGGAAGCGCCGACGCGAGGGGAGATTGAGATCGGCGGACGGCCGGTGAATGACGTATCGCCGAAGGACCGCGACGTGGCCATGGTGTTTCAGCATTTCGCGCTGTATCCGCACCTGAACGTGGGTGAGAACCTGGCGTTCGGATTGAAGATGCGGAAGACGCCGAAGGCGGAGATCGCACAGCGGGTGGGGGAAGTGGCGGCGATGCTGGAGATCGAGGGGCTGCTGGAACGCCGGCCGCATGAGTTGTCGAGCGGGCAGCAGCAACGGGTGGCGTTGGGTCGGGCGATCGTGCGGCGACCGCGGGTGTATCTTTTCGATGAGCCGCTGGCAAACCTTGACCCACGGCTGCGATCGGTGATGCGGGTGGAATTAAAACGGCGGCATCGGGGTCTGGGGATGACGGCGTTGTACGTGACGCACGATCAGGACGAGGCGATGGCGTTGGGCGATCGGGTGGCGGTGATGAAGGACGGGCGGTTGCAGCAGGTGGGGCGTCCGCAGGATGTTTACGAGCGGCCGGCGAATCGGTTCGTGGCGGGTTTCGTGGGCGAACCGGCGATGAATTTCATCGGGGGGACGTTGGCGGGCGGTGCGGGCGGGTTGCGGTTTGTCTCCGCGGACGGACAGGTTGGGTTAGGGGCGGAATGGGCGAATCCAGGGGATGTTCGCGTCGGGGAGCGGGTGGTGCTGGGCATTCGTCCCGAGGCGGTGGGATTGACGGCGACGGCGGAGCCGGGCGAGACGGGATTCATCGGGGCGGTGACGCTGGTGGTTCGATTGGGGGACCGGACGGACGTACACACGCGGACAGGCGGGGGCGTGGAGGTGGTGGTTCGCGTGACCGGGGGATGCGATTGGCGGGAGGGTGACCGCGTGGCGTTGTCGGTGGACCGCGCTCGGGTGCTGTTGTTCGAGGCGAGCGACGAGGGTGCGCGTTTGATGTTTGGCGGACGAGGGGTCGGCAGTCATGCGGCCTAAGT
>JABFSN010000072.1 GCA_013140575.1 Phycisphaerales bacterium
TCATGTCGTTTTCCTCCGATCGGGACCACACTAACCCGCACGGCCGAAAACTCCATTTCCGACTGAAGCAACACAGCCCGAACGACCGGTCGTTGGAGCATTCGTCTAATGCAGACGCCCGCGGAGCGATGGGCCGATCAGGCTCAATACGACCTGGAGACCGCCCGGGCGATGTTCGCGGGATTGAAGAAACCGCCGGTGCTGTAATCGAGGCACGCTACAGAAACAGGAATCGCTGGTTCTACATGCTCAGCGAAATCTCAGAGGCAAGCAAGGACAAGCCGAGTAATCGCATCGAGAGCGACAAGTGACAGCCGCGCGGACGCGGCTGTCGCTTGCGCTTCATTCGGCACGTTAGTTGCAACTATTCATGCCATACATCGCACCACAGAGTGGTCTCAAATCGTTCACTTGTCCGCATTGCAGCGTGATCGCTCGACAGTACCACTATTACTCTTCCGGCAAACTCGACGGGAGCCAATACGGCGTCGAAAGTCAAAACCCAGTCCGCGTCAGCAAGTGTGAGCACTGCGAGAAACTCGCGTTGTGGTACTTCGACCAATTGGTTTACCCAAACAGAGGCGCCTCGCCTCCGCCAAACCCCGACATGCCGTGTGAGGTTGCTGTCGACTACGAGGAAGCGGCCGGTGTTTCCACTCAGTCACCTCGTGGCTCCCCCGCGCTTCTTCGATTAGCCATTCAGAAGCTCTGCATTCATTTGGGCGGAAAAGGAAAGAACATCAATGACGATATTGCTCTTCTCATGAAGAATGGCCTACCACAGCGCGTGCAACAGGCGCTCGATGTTGTTCGCGTAGTAGGTAACAACGCGGTCCACCCTGGGCAGATCGCCGTTGACGACGGAGAAGTTGTTGCCCACCTGTTCACACTCGTAAACCTGATCGCTGAATACATGATCTCGATGCCAAAGAAGATCGCCGGGTTGTACGATGATTTGCCAGCCGCTGCCCGTAGCGCAATTGCAAAGCGTGACGACATATCCGGCAGCAGCAGCTAACGAGACGATCCAGCGGAGGGGGCCCCAAGCCTTTGGCCGCGCAGCCCATTCTTTGCGATAGCAAAGCGTGGAACCGCGATGATCGAACGGCGCGGGCGGCGTCCACGCGCGAAACGCGTGCGATTGCATTCGTCACGAGGCGTTGTGGATTGGTCGCACCGATGGAATACCAACGCCGGTTCCCAGCGTCGTCGCGTTGAATCGTCGTGACCCGCCGACGTATGCGTCGCCGCATCGCCGCGCGATGAATGGGGCACGCGGGCGTGGTTCGACAGGCGCTTCCAAGCGCTCGGAATTACGATCACCCCTTCGGGGTGAATCTGGTTTTCACGTTTCCAATCCGGGGGTCGCGCTGCGCTTGACCCCCGGCTACGGACGAGGAGGCCTTCGGCCTCTATCGGGCCGAGAATCATCTCGTACATCTCGATTGAGCGACCCTTCAGGCCGAAGGCCTGTTCGTTCGTAGCCGGGGGTGGAGGTCGCGACCGCGACCGACACCCCCGGAACGCAGCCCGCGGAGAATCCGACCCCGACGGGGTCGTTGTAGCGTGGATGGCGCTGAAAATGACGTTCGCGAGGCGGGCGTGTGTGCGGCGTAAGCGCGGAGTGGACACGCGTGGTCCCGGGCGCGTTACGTCACTTCGCCCGCAGGGGGAAGCGCTGCGGATGGTCGATGATCTCGGTGGTCAGGTCGATGTCCAGCGACGGCCAATGGAAGTGGCCCGGAGCGGGTTCTTCGACGTTGAGCACTTTTCCGACCGGGGCGTCGCAGAACCAGGGGAAGTCGTCGAAGGCCAGGAACCGTTCGCGGTCGCCCGACAGCAGCCAGATTCCGTGACGGGAGATGTTGGTCACCTCAACCGCCGAAGTGGGCGTTCCACGCGCGTTCGATTTCATCGCGGCGCTCCTCGATGATCCGCTCGATTTCCTTCAGTTGGGCGCGCGACAGACGCTGGTTCCTGGCCAGTTCGAGGTCGGGCGTGAGCCAGAACTTGGCTTCGCCGTCGCCGCAGATCACGTGGACGTGCATGCGCGGCTCTTCGCGGGAAAAGAAAAAGAACCGGTAGCCGCCCTCGCGGAATACCGTCGGGCTCATGCGCCCCTCTATGGCTGATGACTTGATCCGCGCTCCCCATCGGACAATGCATTGTAGCGGCAATGGAACGCCGCCGTCAACGGCGGCTCCGCCGACGGCGCCGCAAGCCGACCCAAACAGGGGATCCTGAAAATTCGGCGCCAGCCCTGGTCCGAGTGGTCGCGTGGCCCATCGTCTGAGATAGCAGAAAGCGGGGTCGCGATGATCGAGCGGTGCCGGCGACGTCCACGCGCGAAACGCGTGCGATTCCATTCGTCACGGGGCGTTGTGGATTGGTCGCGGTGATCGAATACCACCGCCGCTTCCGTCGTCGGGGCGTCGAATCATGGAGGCCCCACCCATCGCTGCGCGATGAACGGGGCACCCACGCGTCCACGCTCGAAACGCGTGCGATTGCACTCGTCACGAGGCGTTGTGGATTGGTCGCACCGATCGAATTCCCCCGCCGGCCGCCGTCGTTGTCGGGTCGAATCATCGTGACCCGGCGACGTATACGTAGCCGCATCGCCGCGCGATGGATGGGGCACCCGC
>JABFSN010000049.1 GCA_013140575.1 Phycisphaerales bacterium
GTCGTCTGGGCCTGAAAAACACGTCGATGGCCAGGGCTCGTTGCGACACGATTCGACTGAAGCTGCTCAAGATCGGCGCGCAGGTGCGGGTCACGTTCCGCAAGGTGTGGGTGTCCCTGGCCGAGAGTTGCCCTTACCGTGGTCTCTTTCGACAGGTCTATGAGAACCTCGTCGGGGTGCGCCCGATTCAGATACGCTGTTGACTCGCGCCGGCCCACCGAACACCCACTTGTGTACAAGACCCAATCGAACCGCGGCCGGCGTCCGCCTCCATCGCGGTAGACAGCCCGAAAAACCACCTTCAACACCCGGCGCCGAAGCCCTCTCACGCCCCGTGTGCCCCCGCCACCTCGCCAGCATTCAATTCCAACGCCAGACCACCGCCAAAAACGTCAATCCAACAATTTGGTGAGAAATGCGGGCTAGGCCGGGTGGCGGCGTCCTGCCTGGTAACCAACAAAAAAAGCCGTCCCGAGGGACGGCATCATTAGAATTCACTGCGCTTTTCGCCTCACGGAATTACCAGACGTTGACCGCGATCGAGAACGTTCCGCGGACCGCCGCGTTGCCAGCGTTGTCCTTTCCGTTACCATCAAAGCGGAAGCTCGTCGAAAAATTGTTCGACCATGCCGAGTGCCAGGAATGGTCGCGACCGCCGAAACGCGACCACACGCGAACCGGGCTGCTTCGTGCGACCGAGGCGAACCGATATCCTGGTGGGATAGGCACCGACACCGTGAGCCGTCCTTCAAGTGTTGAATAGTCGCTCCAAACCTCCTGGACCCAATAGTACACATCGAACTGAAGGGTCGCGCCCACGATTCGTTCGTTGCCAACCCACAAATAGGCGTCCGTGGCACGACCGTCCTTGGTATTCACTTCCGCGTCTCCACCTCCGATCCACCGCAAGGCCGGAATCCCGAAGCCGCCGGTAAGCACAATCTGTCCGGCTTGGGCATTGGCGGGAAGGGCCACCAGCCCCAAGCACAAAAGAGCCCTCGCAAGCATACGTTTCCTTTCAAAAATCTCAGACGCAATCCGACGCGAGCGTCGCGCCAATCTCGCGCGTCTTCATGTCCTAGTATACCACGCACAAGGGGCGGAGATTGCCATAAGTCGCGCATCATAAAAGGTTTATGATTACCTGTGTTTGTGTACTTGGCGGGAACTCTAGGATGTAGGAGAATCCCGTCGTTCCGGGGAATCGCGGGATTCCATTGTTTCCAAGGCTCCAAGGAGCGACCCCCATGCCTGCTAGCCTGCCTAAGGAGATCCTCCTTCAACTTGAGTATGAATTCTGCCGGGCTGGCAAACGACCGACCTGGTGGCGGGAAAGCAGAAACCTCGGGTCAACCGAAGCACTGGGCTGTTTCATGGGTCGCCTTCTCGAAAGGCGCAACGAACTGGTCGGTGGATCAGCGGGTGCCGGTTCGGAGTTGAAACAGAGAGCGCTTGTCGCTCGTTTTCAGGAACAACGGCACCCAATTACAAAAAACAACCTGAACAACTTTCTGAACGGGAAGCGAGATGGAAAAACGACGTGGACAAAATACGCCCCTATGTTGTTGGATCACGTTCTAGCGTGGTCAAACGGAAATCCCGGCGCGGAACAGGAAGAGCGTCGCATCGCCTCTAGGATTTCGGCTTTCATTTTTGATTTTAGCCCAGGGCAGTTTCAGGATGAACGAGAATCCACGAAGGAGTCTAACAAGCTCTGGTTCTTCGATCCCTCGCTAAGGGACGTGGCGTATCCCGCAACGTCACGCGAGGGCATCGCCGAATTGCGTGCATTAATCCACCGCGTGCTCTATAGGAACGCCAGCGACGCACGAATCTTTCGCGTTTCTGGGGGAAGGCGATTCAGGCTCATGGACAACGGCGGCGGTTTGTCCGAAGTCGGCGAAGTAGCCATCGAAGCCATGCAAGCCGGCATCCATCAATTCTTCGTTTATCCGCCGCCCGGGCCTGCGCGAGATGGGGCCATGGAATCGGCCAAGGAGTTTCTGAACGCGGCCTGCGAGCAGGGCGCGGATGCCTGTCAACGGATTCGCTTGATAGAAATCGACCCCGCGTCTTCGTCCAAAACAGAAACTAACATGTCGCTCTGGGGCGGTGAATTGCTCAGCGGCCTAACGAGCATCGTATGCTACTCGTGGACAGGGCCAGATGGCCAAATCAAGAACACCCTAATGATCGGCAGGTATCGCCACGGCCCTTCGCTTTTTGAACCCACACCCGAGGAAGTTGAGGTCGTCTGGCAATGGCTAACGGCTTTTGTCTTGAGGGGTACAAAACCCCAATCTTCGAGAGGCGTTGCAAAGCGCAAAACGAGTTAGTGTCAAATCCTGTGGAAATTGCTTGGGGCATCTCTGAGTGCCTTCACGCCGCGTGAGCCTTTCGTTTCTTCAGCGCCGGCGGCAGGGGGATCTTGCCGCACAGTTGGGCCGACTTCAATCGACGCCAGGTGCGTTGCAACCGCACCATCACCTCGAAGACCAGGTAGACGCCGCTCTTGGTTTTCTTGAACCGCTTGGCCGCGTTGGTCCGAAGACGGACCGCCGCGAAGGGTGACTCGATTACGTTCGTCGTCCGCAGGTGTGACCGGTGCGCCTCGGGGAACAGATAGAACGTCAAACAGCGATCCAGATCATTCTCCAGGCAAGCCGCCGCCCGCTCATAGCCCGCCCCACGCAGATCCCGAACCAGACCGGCGGCCAGCTTCCGCGACGCCGGCTCACTGTCCGCCTGCCAGACCGCACGCAGCCGCTGGGTGTACTCCGGCCGCTCCTTCACCGGCAGCTTGTCGATCACATTCATCGTCTTGTGGTTCGTGCAGCGCTGTTGCGCCGAACGCGGACTCTGCTCGTTTACCGCCGCCCACAGCCCCAGGGCGCCGTCCGCGATCCAGCAGGCCGGCTCGTTCAGGCCCCGCTTTCGGCAATCGCGGATCAGGTCGCCCCAGCTCTCGGCGCTTTCCCGGTACCCTTCGCGTAACGCAATCAGGTGCTTTTGCCCTTCCCGGTCCGCTCCGATCAGAACCATCAGGCAGGCCTTCTCCGTGCCGATCCCGGCCTTGAGGTACAGACCGTCGGCCACGCCCCATTTGAAGATGCGTTTCAGTCGGCTGGTTTGGTCGTTGACGTGCCCCCGGCTCCAGCCCCGACCGATCATCATTTCGCGGATCGCCTTGAACCCGCGCGGCGTGAATTCGCAGACCGGCGTTCGGCCATACAGTTCGTTCAGCAGCTTCATCACCCCGCGATACATGCCCGCTTCGTTCGACACCCCCCGCCCGGCTGCCGGTAGTTGCCGTCCAGCACGCGGTCGTGCGCCGCGCAAAGCTCTATGACGGTCAACGTCGGATCGGCGTTCGCCACGGCTCGCGTCGTCGCCCCCGACTTCCAGTCGGCAGTGACGCGGGCGTAGTTCTGCCGCGACTCCGACGAACCCCACGGACCCAAGTACACCCGACGCCCGCCGACCTCGACGAACGCCAGATCAACCCCACCACGTTTTCGTTGACGCCTGTACCCCGGAACCACCGGCTTCGGACGTGCCATTGGAACGGCCTCCAGTTCGATAACGTATACTGGTATACGCTATCCGCCTTGGTCACGGCCGCTCCGCCACGTTGGCGGGTAATCGCAAGTCGTTGCGAATTCAGCACTTATGTCACTGGGCGATACAGGACTCGAACCTGTGACCTCACGGGTGTGATCCGTGCGCTCTAACCAACTGAGCTAATCGCCCTGCCGTTTGCATCCGTTGATTCGCAAAACCATGCACACCCGGAATCAAATCCACGGGGTGTCGATCGCGCCGTCGCGGGATCAGGCGGGCGGTTCGCGAATCCAAATCCGGGCTGTAGGGTAATCGAAACCAAGATCGTGGCAAGCGGCCGTTCTCCTGCCCGCCCGGCCACGAGGTCCGTGTCCGTTCCGGGTGGATGACTTTACCTTTGTGGCAACCGGCGGCGCCAGCCTGCGGTTGGGCCAATAACGCAAGTCACCGGGCTCGCGCCCGGTGCTCCGCCAGTTGCTCCCGGCTGATTTCATCACGCAGCTCCCGCCACTCGGGGAGGGGTGCGGCGTGCGGGTTTTTCGAGGCGCCGTGTGTGATCGGCCGATGGGCCGGTGGCGACATTCGGGGTGGGTTTCCACCATGGAGGGAACTGGGCAGGGAGAACGGGCCATCGGGCGCGGGGCCTTGGCATAGCCGCGGGCTCGATGACGGCGATGACGGGGCACCCTATAGTCGACGGTCATGGGCGGGGACGCGATCGGTCATCCAGTTGAAACGGCGAACGCGTGGATGGCGGCGCTCGAGCGGGCGGACCTCGCCCTGTTGGCAATCGGCGCGGTTTTGATCGTCGCCGCAATCATTCACGGGCCGTTCCTCCGGCGGCGCGGGTTGCTGGACGACCTCGCGCTCGCCCCGAACCGAATGCAGTTGGATGCGATGCTTTTGCCGGTGTGCGTGTGGGCCATCGCGGCGACAGTCATGAACGGTGTAGGATTCGGTGTCGACGCGGGCGCGGCGACATCGCCGGCGATCAAGCTGATGGTCGGACACGTTCCCGCGATCGCGGCCGCCGCGGCCTGCATGTGGGTGGCCGCACGTACATTCGACGGCGGCGCGGTTCGATTTTTGATCGGCCGATCGTCGCCAGCGGTCGATGCCGGTCGCGGCGTCGGGTATTTCCTGGCCGCGATGTCGATTTGCCCGGTGGTGTACTACGCCGTTTTGTACGTCGTTTTGGCCATTCTGCCTGACTATCCATTGCTCGACCACGGCGTGATCGAAATGCTCCGCACCGGGGACACGCCGATGTGGGCGATCTGGCTGGGCACCGCGCTGATCGCCCCGGTTTGCGAAGAGATGTTCTTCCGCGGGATCGTGCAGACGACGTTGGCCAACGTCTTCCGATCCCGATGGCTGGCGGTCACGTTGGCCGGCGCGATCTTCGGAGCGATTCACGCCGGCGGCGGGCAATCACCGACGCCGCACGTCGTCCCGGCATTGACCGTGTTGGGCATGTTGCTGGGTGTGCTTTACCTGCGATCCGGCTCGTTGATCGGTCCGATCGTCGTACACGTGATGTTCAATGCCAAGACGTTGCTGTGGGAATGGTTGCTGCATCGCGGAAGTTGATGACGTCGGCCGGCCGCCGTACGATTCGTTGCGAGTGAACGGGTGGTCATTGGCGAACAGGTTGGATCGAAAAGGCACGATGCCGAGTCCTGATGAACAAATGCCGTCGCTGATCCGCGGCTGCGATCGCGTCTATTCCGAGCCGGAACTGCGCGAAAAAGTCGAGCGGGCCCACAAGACCGGCAAACCCCTCCGCGTCAAGCTGGGCATGGACCCGACTGCGCCGGACCTGACCCTCGGGCACACCGTTGTCCTGCGCAAGATGCGTGATTTTCAGGACCAGGGTCACGTGGCCGTCCTCATCATCGGCGACTACACCGCCCGCATCGGCGATCCGTCGGGCCGAACCAAGACGCGCCCGGTGTTGAATGCCGAACAGGTCGAGGCCAACGCCCGGACCTATCTGGATCAGGCCGGCAAGGTGCTCGATTTGTCGCCGGAGAAGCTCGAAATCCGCCACAACAGCGAATGGCTGGCGCCCCTGAACTTCGCCGACGTGATCCGCTTGGCCGGGCAGGTCACCGTTCCGCGCATGTTGGAGCGAGACACGTTTGAAAAGCGATTGGCCGAGGGCGCCGAATTGTTTCTGCACGAGTTGTTCTACCCGTTGATGCAGGCCCAGGACAGCGTGATGGTCCGGGCCGACGTCGAACTGGGCGGCACCGATCAGACCTTCAATAACCTGCTCGGACGCGATTTCCAGAAAAACGCCGGTCAACCGCCGCAGGTCGTGGTCATCATGCCCATACTCGTCGGCCTCGACGGCCACGAGAAGATGAGCAAGTCGCTGGGCAACTACATCGGCGTCGCCGAGCCGGCCGGGGACATGTTCGGCAAGTTAATGAGCATCCCCGATGAACTCATGCGGAATTACTACGAACTACTGACGCGTCTGCCGCGGAACGAGATCGATCAGGCGTTAGACGCCGGTCAGACCCACCCGCGCGACGCGAAGGTCGCACTGGCCAAGCGCGTCATTACTGCCTTCCATTCACCAGAAGAGGCCGCCCGCGCCGACGAGGAGTTCTTCCGCATCCACGGCGCCGGTCGCACCGGTCTGCCCGACGACATTCCCGAAATGTCCGTGCCGTCGCCCATCCGCGCCATGGACCTCGTCGTCGCCTGCGGATTCGCCGCCACCAACGGTGAAGCCCGCCGCCTGATCGCGGAGCGAGGCGTTCGCCTGAACGGCGAGCCGTTGACCGACGCGCAGGCCATGATCGACATTCAACCCGACACAGTCCTGCAACGCGGCAAACGGCGCTTCGTCCGTGTCTCGCCGCAATCCACGACCGGCCATTGACGAATCAGGAGTCCGTCCGCTGATCAACGGCGGTCGACTGCGACTGGGCTGACCCCGCACGGGCGGCGTCTTGGCGACCAGCGAGGTTTGCCCGGATCATCGCTCGTAACAGGTCAGCCAAGTGCAATGCCTCGAGAACGAAGACACTCGTTAGACCCATGGGTAGGGCGGGTTTTACCCGCCGTTTGCCCTCCGGGCGAGAACGAAGAAGAATAGGGAATGGAGGGTGCGGTGACCAGGGACTGAAGTCCCTGGCTACAATCGTGCGCCCTGCGGGCGAAGAGATGGCGAGCGAAGTCCGCCCCACGGTGGGGTCCGATGGTCAATGTGGTAACCATCAAACTGCAGATAGCTGAACAGTCGCCAGTTCTCTTCAGCCGAACCGTGAACCCTGCCGGCGGCTTCTGCTACAGAACCTGCGACTCGGCCATGGCTTTCAAACGCGCCCAGCGGTGGTCGACCTCGGCCTGAATCTCGGCGAGCAGGTCGGCGTTCTTCGATTCGCACAGCGGCCTGTAGGCGGATCCCATTAGTTTGAACGCCTCGCCGACGCCCACCTTCTTTCCCTTTTTTTCGGGATCGACGGTGATGCGGGTGATGCCGCGTTCGATCTCCAACAGCGGGTGCATGCAGGCGTTGACGATGGCCTCCACCGTTTCCACGCCGCCGTGCTCGGTCATGCCCCAATTCAACGGACAGACCGAAATAACCTTGACGAACGCAAATCCTCCGCCGCGGGTGACGGCCTGTGCCTTGCGGGCCTTGCGGATCATATCCGCCGGATGCGCTTCGGACGCGGTGGCCAGATAAGACGGCGTCGCCCCGCGCAGAATCTCAATAATGTCCTTGTGGTGGCGCGTCTTGCCGCGTTGCTGCGATCCGTAATGGGCATTGCTGTTGATCTGACCCTTGAAGCCGGAATAGCACAGTTGCCCGCCGGTGTTCATATATCCCTTGTTGTCGTATTCGAGCATGATGAACGGGTCATCGCGCAGAGCGCATCCCACCAGTTGGTCCATGCCTATATCGTCGCCGCCGTCTCCGGTGACGGCAATCACCGTAATGTCCTCCGGCAGATCGCCGCGGGTCTTGAACCTCTTGATCATCTCCACCACGCCGGTGGCCGTGCTGCACGCATTGTGAAACAGATTGTGAAAATAGGGCACCTTGAAGCTGGTCAGCGGATAGCCCGTGGTCACCACCATTCCGCAGCCGGTGTTGAACAACAGACACACGTGCCCGTCGATGCCGCGCAGAAACAGATTCAGATTCGTGAAAATGCCGCAACCCGGACAGGCCGCGTGCTTGTCGAACCGTGTGGGCATGTTGGACAGCACCCGCAAATCGACTTTTGACGCGGCGCCGTCGCCGTTTCCATTGTATTGGCACGCCGACGCGGCGATCGGTTGAATGGTCTGCGGTGGGTTGTAATTCGGGTCGCCGGGCCAGGCGCCGTGGTACCACTTGACGCGGCGCGCGTCTGTGTCGTCGAAATTCGGCCAGCGATCGGCCAGCTCGTAAAACGCAAGCGCATCGTCCAGCGTGATAGTCAGTCCGCCGACGCCGCAGGTGCGTTGCAGAATCGTCGCGGCATTGCCCCGTCGCTGCAACGCGGCCCCAATTTCATTGGCCAGATAGTTATTGGCCCCGTATTGACTGGCCCGCTCGGCCACGACGATCCGCCCGGCCGAACCAATGGCGTCGACAATCTCCTGCTCCGGCCAGGGGCGCAGGACCGTCGGAATCACGAGGTTCGTCGCGCGATCCTGCGCGGCCAGACGATCGACGGCATCGCGGGCGGCCTCGCCGATGGTATTCAGTCCGACGAGACAGTGGCGGGCGGACCGGTCGCCGTATTGCTCAACAAATCCATACCGCCGGCCGGTCAGACCGGCATACTCATCGAAAATGCCGGGGAGGAGTTGATACGCCTTCTCGAATTTGAGGTCCAACTGCACCTTGGAATTGATCAGATCGTCATTCATGTACGGCCCGAATGTCCGCGGATGATTGACGTCCAGAAACGAGAACCGCCCGTTTTTGCCTTCCAGTGTGCCGCAAAACGGCGGCGGACCGACGAATCGCCGCACGTCTTCCCGGTCGGCGAACACGTCGAATCGCCGATTGGCGTGCGACGTGTGAAACCCGTCGTAGGCCACAATGGCGGGGAGATTGACGGCTTCGGCGATCTTGATGGCGATGATGTTCATGTCGTACGCGGCCTGGACATTGGGGGCCATCAGAATGATCCACCCCAGACCGAGCGTGGCGTACAGATCGGTATGCCCGTTCTTGATGTTCAGCGGCGCGGAGACGTCGCGCGTGGACAGATTCAGCACCATCGGCAGACCGAGACCGGCAATGGCCGGCAATTCTTCGATCTTCAACAACAGACCGTTGGCCGACGTCACATCGACGGCGCGTCCACCGGCGACGGCCATTCCGGCGCAGATGCCGATGGCCGCCAGTTCGCTGGTTCCGACGACAAATGCCAGATCGGTTTCACCGGCCGCGAACGCTTTCGACACCACCTCGCCGGCCTCGCTTGATGGCGTGATCGGATAATACCCTTCGCCGTCGTAGCCGATGTCGACGATCGCCCGGGCGACGGCCTCGTTGCCGTTGGCGATGATCGTTCGCTGCGCGCATTTCGTATTCGTCGCGGGGTTGCGTTCGATCTCAATCGTCGCGGTCATGATGACACCTCCGGCCCAATGCTCGGGCAGGCTTCTGTGTTCGAGTCGCGGCGCCGACTTCAGAACCCCGGACGCAAGTCCGGGGCCGAGTGGGTATCCGCTTGCGTCTGCTTCACCGTCCGACGTCCGTTCCGCGCGGCCCGCCGCGCGCGTGGCCGGTTCTGATCCATACCCCCGACCCGACATTTCGAGCGTGTCGGATTTCCCGGGTCATTCGGAAATCCCGAGGGGAACGGTCAGCGCGTGCCCCTTCTTCGTCTCCGGGCACGCCTCCACGCAGCGCATGCATCCTTTACAAAACCGGTCGTCGATGCCGGTCATCCGGCCCTCGCGCCACAGCAGCCCGCCCGGATCGGAACACACCGTCAGGCAGATGCCGCAGTTCGAGCACGATTCCGCGTGGAATTCGGGCACCCGCCCGCCGGCGGCGATGCGGTTGTCGCGTCCCACCGTCGAATGGGTCAACGCGTCGATCGTGCCGCCGTTCAGCATGTTTCGCCAACCGAGCGGGCCGCGGGTCACCACGCCGGCTTCGATCGCAAACCGTCCGTCGTCAGCAAACGTCGCCCGCGTCGCCTCGCCAATGGCCCGGTCGAACGCGCCCAGGTTCCGCTCCGCGGCATTGGGCCATTGTTTCGCGATGGCGTTTCGGAATACGTGGTCGGGAAACCCCAGCTGGTGGCACAGCACGGCGGCCATGGGCATGTTCAGTCGGCTGCCGCACTCGGCCGCGATGCGCGTCGCATCGACGCAAACCACCGTTCCGCTGTGCAGACGCATGCGCTCGCGGACCACGTCCGGCGAATGATGGCTGTTGACGATGCACAGCGCGCCGCGGCGCAAACCCCGCCATAATTGCAGCGGCTCGATCAGCGACTGGTGAAAAACGGCCAACACGTGGGGGTTGGTCGTCGGACCCGATTGGCGGACAGGCGTTCCGACGGAACAGAATCGGACCGAGACGTCGGTCGCGGTCCCCTTCTTTTCCGATCCGTAACGCGCGTCATAACCGCCGTCGAGATTCCACCGCGTGCACGCCACCTTGAACATCAGCTTGGCGGCCATGTTGGCCCCGTCGCCGCCCAGCGCCGACAACAGGATGTTGCACATGCCCAGTTCGTCGCGCATGGCCAGCACCGGCGAATCGGCCGGCAACGGCGTTGGAATCTCCCGGGTCGCGGTAGTCATCAGTCTTCAGTCCCGATGTCCTGGCTGAAGACGAACGTCACCAGCAGTTCCTCGTGCTCTTCGTGGTGGCGAATCGCGGACAGAAGATGCTGCAGTCGGTGACATGCATCCTCGATCAACAGGACGTCTTCGGCGCAGAGGCCCGCCACCTCCTCCGCGACCTGATCCAGCAGCGACAACAGCTCGCGGTGTTCGTGAAGCAGGTGGTCGACTTCTCGCGACAGTGTCGGGCGGCGCTGCAACACCGGGGTCAGAAACCCGTCGTCCGCCTCCTCGGCCTTCATGTGGCCACGCATGTGGGCGCGGAATCGGGTGACCAGTTGCACCAGGGTGGACAGCCATTCGTCCCGGCCGATGGACGGGACCGCGGCAATGTGGGCCGACAGATTAGCGATCAGCCCGGCGATGATGCGGTGTTCGTTCCGCATCCAGGCCGCGGTCTTGGCGGGCTTCGTAGAAACGCATGTCGTCATCGAAAAACCTCCTTTTCGGGACATTCAGATCACAAAATGGGTGAGCCGGCGACACCCCCCCTGTTCGGGCCGGAAAGGGGTTGGTTACGGAAGGGCATTCCGCCGCCGACCCACCCATTGAAACGACCAGCAATCGGCGTGCCAGTTGATCGGTGTTAAACAGCGGGATTCCGGCGGTGCTGACTTTTCGACCGCGTGCGTCTGCCGGCGCCGTCGGCATTTCATTCAGCACAACTCCCGCGTGAACCCGTTTTTCAGCGGTATCGCCTCCGCTCCGGCACACGAATTGCTAGGTGATTCCGCGGGCCGCGACCGGCACGTCGAAACACGGTCGCCGCCCGCTGGGGGTTCAAATCATGTTGCGTCAACACGTCGCCAACGATCCGTCTGTGTCCCGCGTCACCGAACTGCAAATGCGAAATTGGGAGCTGCGTAACGCCCAACGCCCGGCGTCACCCCGCTCGCCCGCCCAGATGGTCTGCGACTGCGTCTGCATATCGCGAATGGCCGGCGCCGGCGGCGAAGAACTGGCCCGGGCCCTTGCCGATCGCCTGCAGTGGCCGCTGTTCGACCGCGACATACTGACGTTGATGGCCGAGCGGGAGCCGGTGCGGGCCCGCCTGTACGAACATCTCGATGAATGCGATCTCGGATGGCTGGAAGACATGCTGCATTTGATCATGGTCAGCGAGTTCGCCCGCGGCCAATATTTCCGCCAGTTGACGCGAACGGCGTTGACCATCGCCCGGAAAGGCAACGCCATCTTTCTGGGGCGGGCGGTCGATCTGATTCTGCCGCGCGACACCGGGTTACGCATCCGCGTGATCGCGCCAGTCACCCAGTGCGCGACCCGTTGCGCCGCGGAACGTGGTCTAACGATTGAACAAGCGACGCACGAGGTGGAGTTAGTGGAGCGCAACCGGCGGCGTTTCGTCGAGCACCATTTCGGACGCCGCGCCCACGACCCCATGCGCTACGACTTGATCCTCAACATGCAACACCTGACGCCGCGGTCGGCCGTCGAATCCGCCGTCGCGGCGCTCGACGTCGCGGGGCCAGCGGCGGCCGATGTGGCGGTGGAATAGCAGTGCGTGAAAGGCGGACGGTGGGCGGCGACGATTGGACCGCCGGTGCGACGGGGGACCCGGATTGGAGTTCATCGACGGGCGTGGATGTGCCCAATTGCCCCACGCCCAGCTTGCACGCCGAAACAAGCCAAGGCCCGCCGGATTCGGTAAACCGGTTCAATCGGGCGTCGCGGCCATCCAAGGCCGACGACCACGGCACAGCATCGGATGACGGGTTCGGTGGCGTGGACCGACGCCGTGCGGATGGGGTGGCGAATACCGTCGAGCGCCCGACAGGGTTGGATTCTCGCATCCTCGACGGGCGGCCCACGTGACTGCCGGCACCGTCGAGACTGCGGCCGATGAGACACTCGCCCACGGACAGGCCGATAAGTCGGACCGCAACAAGGCCGCGGACTGGCTAGGGCTCCGTCGCACCTAATTCTTCGGGGTGGCACGGGCAAGCGTACTCGCTTGCCCGTGGTCTCCGACTTTCGGCGTGGACTGCGATTTCGACGTCCCGACCGGTCGCACACGGACAACGGAGTACCGTTGTCCGTGCCACCCGACCCGAAACTTAATCTGCGTCACAACACTAGCCGAATGCGCACCACCGCGGGCGGAATGGGTGGTCGAGATAACGCATAGATTTAAGTTTGCGTCGCCGCGAGCTCAATATAGGCTACGGTTTTATCGGCGAACGAAAGTGATGGTCGAATTCGTTCCGGTTTTGTCTCGATGCTGGTGCCCGCTATAATAGGGGTCGGCGCGCTAGGGGTGAGATTGGGGGCCGTCGTTGCAACCTCGGTCCGAAAGGTCCGGGGAGATAGCCTACCCTGCCCCAAACCCGGCGGTCTGATTTCAGGAGGAGGAGAAGTGCGAAATCGCATTATCGTGGTTTGCATTGCCCTTGTTTTGACCGGGGTGTGGGGGCCGTCGGCGTCGGCCGGGGTGATTCTACCGCCGGACGGTGCGGCGCTGAACTACACGCACGTTCCGTTCCGCTGGGAGCCGCTGGGGTTTTCGTTCCTGCCTGGCGGCGGGGCGGCGTATCAACTCCAGGTGGTGGAGGACAACGGCATGGCCGACCCGTTCGCGGGGCAGCCGAGCGCGGTGTTCCTGGCCAATGTCGACGCGCATGAACCGCGGATCGTCGTCCGTCAAGGACTGGAGTTTGGGAAGTCGTATGCGTGGCGGGTACGCGGGTTTGAATACGACCCAACGCCGTGGAGCGCTACGTATCGGTTTTCGATACCGGCGCTGCCGGCGTACGTTCCGACGTTTTCGGTCACGGAGACGGGCGCACCGATTCAGCCGGGAATCACGATGCTGACAATCTTTTCACAGGCCGGTCAGATTCCGGGCGGTCAGGCGTTGTTCGTGGCGGTCGACGAGGACGGGAAGGTAATCTGGCATCTCACGACCGGGTCGGTGTTCGGCAATGACCTGCGGCTGCTGGAGAACGGGCGCATCTTGTACATCTCGTCCAATCGGGGGACGGAGGGCACGTTGGCCGGGGGAATCGCGTGGCAATCGCCGGCCGATCCGAACCAGCAGGTGCACCACGAGATTTTTCCGATGCCCAACGGCGACAAGCTGGCGGTGCTGTATGAATTTCGGGATGTGATGGTGGGCGGCATGCCGCAGTCGTGGCGCGGGGATCGCATCGTGGTGTACGACCGCCATACGAGCGACATCGTGTGGAGTTGGAGCACGTTCGATTACCTATCCACGCTCGATTTCGACGCGACGACGATGACAGCGCCGGATCCGCAGGGAAAATACCGATGGACTTGGACGAACGCGGGTATTTATAACGAGCTGGACAACAGCGTCTACATTTCATGCCGGCACCTGAACCGGGTGGTGCGGATCGACTACGACACCGGGGAGATCGTCTATAACATGGGATTCGACGCGGCGTCGGGCGAGGTGGACTTCGGCGACAACTTGTTTTCGTTTCAACACGGGCTGGAAGCGCTGCCCAACGGCAATCTGCTGGTCTATGACAACGGCAACCGGCGGAACCACATGGACCAGACGTCTGCAACGGGCATGACCAAGGTGATTGAACTGGCGTTCGGCGGCGGCGAGCCGCCGAGCGGGGCGTCGATCGTCTGGCAATACACGCTGCCCAGCTATAACAATTTCGTGGGCAGCAATCACCGCCAGCCGAACGGCAACACGGTGATTACGGCGGGCGCGGCGGCGCAGGTGATTGAAGTGGACGCAACGGGCACCGAGGTCTGGCGGCTCAGCCGGGTCGGCGGCGGGGTGCCGAACTATGGCATTTATCGATCCACACGGGACGCGTCGTTGATTGTCGATACGCCGGGCGATACGGACGGCGACTGGGATCTGGACAGCCGCGACTTCGGTCAATGGCAGGTGTGTTACACGGGCTCCGGCCCGGCCGATCTGGATTTTCCGTGCACGCTGTGCGACGTGGACGGCGACGACGACGTGGACGCGGAGGACTGGTCGCGTTTTGAAGACGAGAGCACGGGGCCGCTGTAGATCGCGTCTCGATCGTGGTCGGCACCACCCGGGATTAGAACGGTGAATCGGCGAATGAACCAGTACGTTCGTCGATCGCGTCACAGACCGGCATCATCATTCGGCGGCGGACGCGGATTTCGGGCATTGTCGGTCGCGGCCGCCCTGGCGTCGGCGGCGTGCGTGGCGGTCGGCCAGCCCGTTGAGGTGCGCATTAATTGTGGGACGCAGTCGGGGGCGGCTGCGTACACGGACTTTTTCGGCCACATCTGGGAAGCGGACCGGGCCTACGATACGTCCGCGGAGCCGAAGAGCGGTTATGTCGGCGGGGAGATGGAGTCGTGCGTCAGTCTCGGGCTGTACGGCGGGACGATGGACTCGGTGCTCTATCAGACATCCCGTTCGGGATTCAGCGAATACCGCTTTGACGTGCCCACCGGCTTCTATTCCGTGCGATTGCGATTCGTGGAGAAATGCGTACACGGTCCGGGCTTTCGCGTTTTTGACGTAGGTATCGAGGGAGTCCCGGTCCGCGCCGGCTTTGACATTGCGGCCGAGGTGGGCAAGGACTACGCCCTCGACTACACATTCCCCGCAGTGGTGGGGGACGGCGTGTTAAACGTCTCGGTGACGCCGGGAACCGGATCGCCCACGCTCGCGGCCATCGCCGTGGTCAGCGCCAATCCGGATACGTCCGCGCCCTTCCCGCCGAGCGGACTGACCGCGCGGGGCGGATTCTCGGAGAACCTGCTGGTCTGGTATCCGGGCATGGAAATCGACCGGGCGGGATGTCACGTCTATCGATCGGCGTCGGCAGGTGGTCCGTTTGAGCGCATCGACGCGGGGATCGTGGCAACACATCGCTACATCGACCGCGCTGCAGCGGTGGGCGCCGAGTTGTTCTATCAAGTGCGGGCCGTGGATATCTGGGGTAATGAGGGGAACGCAACGGCGATAGTCTCAGCGACGGCCGTCGCTCCGTACGATACGCCCCTGTCGACTTACGACCTCTCCATCGACGCGTTGGCGCTGAGCACCCTGTATTACGACGTGAACGCCGAAACGACCGTCGGCACGACGCTGACGTACGGTGGCGAGACGTTCGACGGCGTGGCCGCACGGTTCATCGACGTGCTGCCCGTGAACGCATCCAAGAAAGGGTGGCGATTGGAGTTCGACGAGGCGCGGCCGCTGGTGGACCGCACGTGGGTGGCGCTGCACTCGTTGTTTTCCGATTTCTTCATGCTTCGCGACGCTCTGGGGCTGGGCATTTTCGAGGCCGTCGGCGCGGACGCGCCGGCCGGATCGTACGTGCATCTGAACGTCAATGACGAGTTCTGGGGCGTCTATCTGGACGTGGAGGAGGTGACTAACGACTTTCTTGAGCGCCGAGGATTGAGCACGGGCGGCGACCTCTACGAGGCCGTCGCGGGCCGATTGAACAGTCTGTCGGCGTCCGGGGAGTACTCGGCAGCGTACAGGAAAATTAACAACCCGGACTCGACCTATGACGATTTGATTTATTTCATTGAGAAGATCGACGCAACCGAGGGCGAGGCGTTTCCGGTCGCGATGCACCAGTTGTTGGACGTGCGGCAGGTTCTGGACTATTACGCGGCGACGATTCTGATCGGGAACGTCTCTTTTTCGGCGTTCAACTATTACGTTTATCATGATCCGATGCGTGGCCGATGGATGGTGTTTCCGAAAGACCTGGCGAGCGGCTTCGGAATCGGCACGGTTCTGGGGACCGAGGCGTGGGCGACGCCGATCAACCTGGGCGTGGAGGGCGTTTTCCCGGAACACGTGTTTGCGTCGAATGTCCTGATCACCCGGCTGATGGCGGTGGACGCGTTTCGCGATTACGTCGCGGACCGTCTGGAAGGCTGGATTGCCACGCTCTTCAATCCGACGATCATGAATCCGGCGATCGACGTGGTTTTCGATCACATCAAGGCGGATGTCCATCGAGACGTTCGCAAGCTGGGGTGGGAGAAGAACGATCTTTTCAATGCCGGACCGGCGGCGATGAAGGCGTTCGTGGCTCAACGCGGGCCGTTTCTGGTGAATGAAATACCCGGCTTCGCGCCGCGCGGCGGTCCCTACCTTTCCATTAACGAGGTGATGGCGATCAACGACGGCGCCCTACGGGACGAATTCGGCGAGTCCGATCCGTGGATCGAACTGTATAACGGCGGCGCGGACGACGTCGAGCTCGGGGGCATGTATGTGACGACGAACATGGCCAAGCCTCAACAATGGCCGATTCCGGCGGGGGTGACGATGGGACCGGGGGGTCACGTGGTGTTCTGGGCGGACGAATCAACGGCCCAGGGATCCACGCACGCTGCGATTTCGTTGAGCGCCGGCGGCGGACTGGTCGCACTCTTCGCGTCGGACGGGGAGACGCTGATCGACGCATTCGAATACGGACCGCAAGCGGCCGGTGTGTCCGTGGGTCGCCGCCCAGACGGCGGCGGCGAGCCGATTGGGTTAAGTTCGGCGTCGCCCGGCGACTGGAATTATGTTCTGAATACGCCGCCGGCCATTTTGAACACGCGGCATTCGCCGCGTTATCCCGCGGCGGACGCCGAAGTCGTGGTGACGTCGCTGGTGCATGACGATCGTGATGTGGACGCGGTCTCGTTAATCGTGGATGTGGGACTGGAGCCGGACGCGATCCAGATGTTCGACGACGGGGCGCACGGCGACGGCGACGCGGGCGACGGCCTGTATGGGACGACGATTCCGCCGGCGCCGGAGGGTCTGCTCGTCCGGTATTACGTGCTCGCGATCGACTCGCAGTCGGCCATTTCGCGCGATCCGGTGAATGCCCCCGCTGAACAGTATTCCTACGTCGCGGGATTCGTTCCAGAAGAGACCGTCACTCCGCTCGAGGGCGCGATGCTGTCGGCCGTCCATGTCTTGTTCGGCTTCGATCCGATTGAAGGCGCCGATCGCTACGAATTGCAGGTCTTTTTGGATGACGTCGATGAAACTCCGCTGGGCGAAGCGCCGATTATCGAAGCGCAGATGAGCCGGCCGCGGCGCGTCGTCACGGAGGGTCTCGCGTTTGGACATAGCTACGCGTGGCGGGTGCGACCGATCGACGGCCTGGGAACGCGGGGCGAATGGGCGCCGTCGCACCGGTTTTCGATCGCGTCGATCGATCCGAATTTGCAGGGAAGAATCACCGTGACCAACGCCATTCCAGACCGGTATGGGCCGGGCGTAACGTTGTTTGACGCGTGGGCGATTCCGGGAACGTCGGGATTGAACTTCGACTATCTGCTGGCCATTGACCAGACGGGGCGACTCGTGTTGGCCATGCCGTTGGACCCATTCGGCCCACTTGTCTCGGGCGACGTGCGCCTTCTTCGGAATGGACACCTGTTGATCGGCAAGCCCACCGAGGCGTACGAAGTGACGCTTGACGGCGCGATCGTGCGAAGCACGGAGGGAATGGGTCTGCTCGTGGACAGTCACGAATTATTCGACATGCCCAACGGAAACTGGCTGTTCATGATCGATGACGTGCGGACCGTCACGCGCAACAACGAAGAGCAGCAATGGGCGGGTCATCGCATTGTGGAACTGACCACAGAGGGCGACGTCGTATGGGACTGGAACACGTTTGACCATTTATCGACCCTTGATTTCGACGAGTGTTTGATGGAATTCCCCCGCCCGACCGGATCCTACGACTGGATTCACGGCAACGGCGTGGTCTACGACGCGGTGGAGCAGGCCGTCTATCTTTCGTCGCGGCATCTGTCCCGTATCGTCAAGATCGACTATTTGACGGGCGACGTCATTTGGAACATGGGTCTGGACCAGCCGTCCGGCGAGGTCGATTTCCCGGTCGATCTGTTCAGCTTTCAACATTCGCCGCACATTCTCGAAAGCGGGAACATACTTCTCTACGATAACGGCAATCGCCGCGGAAACACGGACTGCGAATCGCCCCATCCGTATTCCGCGGCCATTGAACTAAGGGTGGACCCGCAGTCGCCGACGCCGGTGACCGTGGCGTGGGAATATCGCCAGAATCTCTACAGCGCCACGAAGGGGGACGCCGATCGGCTGCGCAACGGCAATACACTCATCACCGGCGGACATGCCGGAGCGGCGGTGATACAGGAAGTGACGCGCGAAGGCGAATTGGCATGGGAGATGCGATTGCCGTTTCCGTCCTCCATGTATCGTGCCGAACGCGTCGCATCACTCTATCCGCTGCGCGGCGACGTGGACGGCGACGACGACCTCGATGTGCGCGACTTCGCCGACTTGCAGCGGTGTTATCACGGGGCCGACATGTACGCCTTCCATCGTAATTGCCTCGTCCATGACCGCGACGAAGACGGGGACGTGGACGCAGACGACTTCGCCGGCTTCGCTCTCTCGGTCACGGGCGACGGCCCATAACACTCCCCGTAGATTGCCACGAAGCATTGGATGAACAGAATGCCTGCACCGGGAAACGGTCCATCGACTCGACGAACGCCGAATTCGAACGGGGGCATGCGCATCGGGCTGGACGGAGACATTCTTGGCCGGCGGCGGACGGGCGACGAAAGCTATCTCGTCGGTCTGATGCGCGGACTGGCAACGGTCGACCGGGAGAACGACTACGTCGTGTATGTGCGTGACGTTGAGCGCGTGCGACCGATGTTCGCGGACGGTCATGCGTTCGATTTCCAGGCCGTGACGCCGCGATCTATCTGGCTGCGGTTCGCGTATGGTCTGCCGGCTGCACTGCGCCGCGAGCCCGTCGATCTGCTTCACGTGCAGTATTTCGTGCCGCCGCGGACGCGGGCGCCCGTCGTGGTCACCGCCCACGACATTTCGTTCGCGGTTCATCCGGAGTACTTTACGCGGCGCGATCGCCTGTTGCTCGGTCGGCTGGTTCCGTGGTCGCTACGGCGGGCGGATCAGATCATCACCGACGCGGAATTCACCCGCGACGAAATGACACGCGTTTATGGTCTCGATCCCGGGCGTATCGCGGTGATACCCCTTGCGGCCGATCCGCGTTACCGACCGCTGGACCGCGAGCGATGCCGGGCGACGGTCGCCGACCGGCATGGCACGCATGACGGCTTTCTGTTGTACGTGGGCACGTTGCAACCGCGAAAAAACGTGGCCGCCCTGGTGGAGGCCTACGCGGAATTTCGGCGCCGCACGCGAATGCCGCATAAACTGGTGATCACCGGGCGGCCCAAGTATCAATTCGCGCCGGTGTTCGAGGCGATCGCGCGATCGGGTTTCGAACGCGATATCGTCTTTACCGGATGGGTCGACGACGCCGATATCCCGATGTATTACAATGCGGCCGATGCGTTTGTGTTCACCACGCTGTACGAGGGGTTTGGACTTCCGGTGGTGGAGGCGATGGCTTGCGGAACGCCGGTGATCTGTTCCAATAACTCGTGCATGCCGGAAACGGCGGGCTCGGCCGCGGTGCTGGTGAATCCGCGGGATGTTAACTCCATCGCGGAGGCGATGGTTCGTGTGATGACCGATTCCACCGAGCGGGACCGTCTGCGGGAGGCGGGACTCCGCCGGTCGGCGGAATTAAGTTGGGAGCGGACGGCCCGGCAGACGCTGACCGTCTATCGAGATGTAATGGCGCGGAGGAACGGCCGGTGAACGTCGCGTGTCCTGTTTCGACTCCTGGGTCGGCGCCGGTCGGCGCCGTTGTCGATGTGCATATTGTAGTCGTTACGCACGGTCATTTTAGATATCTTGAACCCTGCCTCACATCCATCTTCGAAAACACCGACCGCGCTTCCTTGAAAGTAACGTTGGTGGACAACCTGCGTGAGCCGCGCGTTACGGAGCTGATCCGCGGGCGATTTCCGCAGGTCGAATTGGTGGTCAACGAAGCGCCGAAAGGGTTTGCGGAGAATAACAACAGTGCGTTCGCCGGCACGCCGGCACGATATTGTTTTCTTCTGAATCCGGACACGGTCGTTAAGACCGGTGCGGTCGACAAACTGATGGACTGGATGGACGCGCATCCCGAACTCGGGGCCTGCGCTCCCAAACTCGTTTACCCCGACGGACAGATTCAATTGTCGTGCCGGCGTTTTCCATCGGTCGGCAGCGTTATTCTTCGCCGCACGCCGTTGCGTCTATTGCTTGGCGAATCGGCATTCACACGCGGGTATACCATGGCCGACTGGGACCACAACTCGCACCGGTCCATCGACTGGATGTTCGGCGCGGCCATTTTCGCCCGCCGCGAGGCGTGGATCGAGGTGGGGCCGCTGGATACGACCATGTTCATGTTCTGCGAAGACATTGACTGGTGTTTGCGGTGTCACCGCGCGGGGTGGGGTATCGACTACGTGCCGGACGCCGTCATCGTTCACGATTTTGACGAGGAGAAATACAATCGTTATTTCACGCGGGGTCGATTCAGGCACTACAAGACGATGTTGCAGTTTTTCTTCAAGTATCCGCGTTATTGTCTGCGTTGGTAATTGCGGAGCACGGTGAGCGCGATGGCCGGAACGATCGGGCGAGAATTCGACGGCGTGATTCTGGCGGCCGGACGGGGCACGCGCATGGCGCCTTTTTCGGATCGTTATCCAAAACCGCTGCTGCCCATTTTGAACAAGCCGCTGATCTGTCATCAAATTGAATATCTGCGGGACATGGGGGCGGGGCGAATCGTCGTGGTCATCGGCCATCTTGGTCACGAGATCGCGCAGCATCTCGGTCGCGGCGAGGCGTTCGGCGTTCAGATCGATTACGTGGAACAACGCGATTCGTTGGGCATCGCCCATGCGGTCATGCAGCTCGAACCGCACATTCAGCGGCCTTTCGCCATGTTATTGGGGGATATTTATTTCGATATGGATCGGTCCATTGATCCATTGGCGCGCATGCGTGACGAATCGGCCGCCGGTCTACTCGCGATTATGAACGAGCCCGATGCAGTCGCGTTGCGTCGCAACTTCGCGGTGCACATGGACGAAAACCGCCGCGTGCTCCGCGTCGTGGAAAAACCCCGATTTCCGCGCACGCATTGGAAGGGTTGCGGGCTCTACGTGCTGGACGTATCGTTTTTTGACGCGGTACGGCGCACGCCGCGGACGGCCGGCCGCAATGAATACGAAATAACCGACGCCATTCAGATTTTCATCGACGACGGAGCCAGGGTGATCGCTTGCGATATGGTCTCCATCGACATCAACCTGACCTATCCATACGACGTCTTATTGGCGAATCTGCACGCACTGCGAACGGCCGGTCTGGACAATGCGGTGGCGCCCGGCGCGAAGATCGATCCGTCCGCGAACCTCCACCAGTGCGTGATCGGCGCCGGCGCACGAATCGGGCCCGGCGCGTCACTGCGACACGTCGTCGTCATGCCCAACAGCGTGGTCTCGACGCGCGAACCGATCGACCGCACGGTGATTACCGTGGACCAGATGGTGGATTGCCGCTATTGGGTGAATTCCGGCGGCGCACCTGCCGGACGGGGCGAACAAATCGTTCACTGACGAATTCATTCCGCGGTGGCGGCGCGCCGATTCACCACGTACTCGGCCAGCGCCAGGGACCAGTGCCGCGGTTGGTGCCCGGTCGCAGTCTCGTATTTCGACGCATCGAGCGCGCTGTTGGCGGGCCGCGCCGCGGGCGTCGGGTAGGCCGCGGTGACGACGGCCTCCACGGGAGTGGACAGACCAGCCAGTTCAATCGCCCGGCACGCCAATTCGTAGCGCGTCGTCGTACCGCCGTTGACGATGTGGTAGAGGCCGGTCGCATCCAGGCGCATCAGGCGTTCGACGCACTCGGCCATGTCTGCCGCGTTACTGGGATTCCCGCGCTGGTCATTGACGACGCGTAATGGCTGACCAGTCTCGGCGCGAGCCAGGATGGCGTCTATAAAATTCCTGCCGCCGGGGCCGTACAGCCACGCGGCGCGGACGATCAGATGCCGCGTCGCGTGCCGCGCGCTCTGCTCGCCGAGCATTTTCGAGCGTCCATACGTGCTGATCGGCGCCGGCGGGTCGTCTTCGCGATACGGGACGGCGGATCGCCCGTCAAAAACGTAGTCCGTACTGATGTGCAGCAACGCTGCTCCGGACTCGTCGGATATTGCCGCCAGATCGGCGACTGCCCGGGCGTTGACTCGATCGGCGGAATCCGCCTGCGATTCGCAGGCGTCGACATTGGTGAATGCGGCTGCGTTGACCACCCACGCGGGGCGGCCGGCGACGATCGCCTGTCGCAGCCTGTCGCGGTCGGTGATGTCAAGTTGACGCCGCTCGTAGGCTTGAACGTCCCAGGCGCCCGTATCACCCAGACGATTGACGATTTGACGACCGAACTGGCCACCGGCCCCCAGCACGATAACGCGCGTGGGTGTTTTCACGTTGCGATACGCCGGCCGTACTGGCGTTCGTAATAGTTCCGATACTCGCCGGACCGGACCGTCGACGACCAGTCCTGATGCTCGATGTACCACTGCACGGTCTGCTTCAGACCGTCGGCGAACAGATGCCGCGGCCGCCAGCCGAGTTCACCGCGGATTTTGCCGTCGTTGAGCGCGTAGCGACGATCGTGTCCTGGACGATCCTGGACATATCGAATCGACCGCTCATCGCGGCCCATGATCTCGACGATGCGGCGGGTCAATTCCAGATTGGTAATGCGTTCCGAAGACGTGATGTTATAGATGTCTCCAGCCCGTCCGGTCTCCAGAACGCAGACAATGGCCGCGCAATGGTCTTCCACGTGCAGCCATTCCCGTTCGTGCAGACCGTCGCCATACAACGGAACGGGCTTACCCGCCAGCAGATTGGTGACGAATAACGGAATTACCTTTTCAGGATGCTGGAACGGCCCATAATTGTTGCAGCAGCGCGTTATGACGGCGTTCAAACCGAAACTCCGGACATAGGCCAACGTCAGAAGATCGCCGCCGGACTTGGTCGCCGAATAGGGATTCCCGGGACGGTAGGCCGTCTCCTCGTCCGCCCGTTCGTCAGGCCCCTGCGCTCCGTAGACTTCGTCCGTCGACACTTGCAAAAACCGCATCTCCGGCCGCTGCTTAATCGCCTCCAGCAACACCTGCACTCCGCCCACATTGGTTCCCGCGAAATCGTCGCCACCCAACAGACTGCGGTCCACGTGCGTATGAGCGGCCGCGTTGATGACGCCATCCACACCGGCGTCCAACAGACGTCCGATCAGTTCGGCATCGCGGATATCACCGCGCACGAACTGAAATCCGGTGTCCTGTTCAAGACCCGCCAGATTCGCGAGATTGCCGGCATACGTCAACGCATCCACGCAGACCAATGACGTATCGCGCCGATGGACGCGCAGCCAATGCGCCAGATTGGAGCCGATAAACCCGGCCGCACCGGTGACGACTAATCGCTTGGCCTGGAATACCGAAGTGTCAGTCGACAAGATTGGCACCCTGATCGCGCACCAGACCGCCGGCGCGCAGCAGCGAATCAAACGTCCCGGCATCGCTCCACCAACCGTCCAGCACCTGGTAGGTCAGCGTGCCCTGCCGAATGTACGCGTTGTTGACGTCGGTGATCTCCAGTTCGCCGCGGCCCGACGGCTTCAACGTCTTGATAACTTCAAACACGTACGCGTCATACAGATAGATGCCGATGACGGCCAGATTCGTTGCGGGCCGGCTCGGCTTCTCGACGATGCGCACGACGCGATCACCGTTGACCTCGGCCACACCGAACCGTTCGGCGTCCGGCACCTCTTTCAGCAGGATCTTGGCCCCGCGGGGTTGGGCCGCAAAATCGGACGCCGCACGGCGGATGTTCTTCTGAATGATGTTATCGCCCAGCACGACGCAGATCCTGCCGCCGTCCGCGAAATCCTCGGCCAGACGCAGTGCATCGGCGATGCCGCCTTCACCCTTCTGGTAGGTGTATTGCAACTTGCGGACGCCGAGATCACGGCCGTCGCCCAGCAATTGAAGAAAATCACCGGCGTGCTGTCCGCCGGTCACCAGCAGAATCTCGTCAATACCCGCATTAATCATCGTCTGAATGGGATAGAACACCATCGGCTTGTCATAGACCGGCAACAGATGCTTGTTGGTGACCTTGGTCACCGGCAGCATGCGCGCCCCCAGACCGCCCGCCAGAATGACGCCCTTGATGCTACCCATCGTGGCGCGCCCAATCATAGGGAATGCCGGGATCGTCGGGGGCAATGCGATGTTCGTCCGGCTGATCGTAGTTGAAGAGTTCGGTGGGCATGTTCAGGACGATGGTCTCCCCTTCACTGATGCACTTATAGCCGTGATAGACCAGCGGCGGGATTTTGATCAGCAGCGGTTGAAAATCACCAGCGAAAAACTCATTCACGACGCCCCGCGTCGACGACCCATCACGGGGATCGAACAGAACGATTTTGGCCATACCGTAAACCACCGCGAAATGGTCCGTCTGTCTGTGATGAAAGTGCCACGCCTTGACAACACCGGGATAGGCAGTGGTCATGTAGATCTGGCCGAACTTCTCAAACAGTTCGTCGTCGCTGCGCAGTATCTCCATCAGCCGCCCGCGCTCGTCGCAGTGCGCCTTCAGCGACTTGACGCAGACGCCCTGAATGATGCGTCGCGGCTCGGAGGACACCGTGTCTCCCTTCGCTTCCACTGCCTCGTTCATCAACCCGGATCCCACACCGCTTATAACCGGGCGTCGCGCACGTCACAAGCGCCCGCCGAAATCCACGCCCCCGGATTCACTTAACACCGCCATGGCGGGGGGCAGTTCCTGTTCATCGGCGGAACGGCTGATCCGGTTGTTCTCGGTGCACCCGTTCGAATTCGCGTTGTCGCTCGTCGCGCAAGCCGCGCAGCAATCGATCGACCACGCCCGGCGCCAGAACATTCAGCCAGACCAGGGCCCGACCCGACCAAGTCAGCACCACCTCGCGCCGACCACGTTCCACCGCCCGCACCATGGCCTCGGCCGCCCTATCGTACCCCATCGCCATTCGCCGCGGGTCGCCGTGATGGTCGAGCCGCCCCGGACACACCAGGGTCACGTCGATCCCCGTTCCGCTTAGTTCGACACGCAGCGCGTCGGTCATCGCATTCAGCGCGGCCTTGCTCGCCGCATACGCCCCGCGATACGGCGTCGCCCGTTTTCCTTGGACCGACGAAACGTTGACCAGATGTCCGCGCCCGCGGGCCCGCATTACCGGCAGAACCGCCCGGCAACAGCGCAGCACGCCGCCGAAGTTAACGTCCAGCGCCTCGCGGATGGCTTCGTAGGACGTCGATTCCATCGACCCCTGGACCTTGACCCCGGCTACGTTGAATAAAACGTCCACCCCACCCCAACGCTCGATGACCTCGCCGACCGCCTGATCGACGGCCGCCCGGTCCCGCACGTCGACCACGGCGACCAATGCATCGGCGCCCGCCGATCGCACATCGGCGGCCACCGCCTCCAGCCGCTCCCGCGACCGCCCCATCAGCGCCAGCCGGGCCCCGCGCCGGGCCAACACCATCGCGAGCGCCGCCCCCAATCCGCGCGACGCGCCGCTTACGATCGCCACTTTGTCACACAGGCTTTTCGCCATGAATGGTCCGCCGTCACAACTTCGAACGCCACGCGGATTATCGGGCGAACGTCCGCGGCACTCCACACCGTCACAGGGACGGAGTTTGATTCAAGTCAGCGCCGCGCGTCCTTGACCCATCGCCAAGCCTGCCCTAAAAACGGGCAACCGTTCGTCCCGCGATGACCGCGCCGAATGGAACCGGACAACGTCCCCTATTCGGATGTCGGGCATGAAAAAAGCTGTGATCGCGGGCATCAGCGGGCAGGACGGCAGCTACCTCGCCGAGCTGCTGCTTGAAAAGGGCTACGAGGTCCACGGCATCATCCGCCGCTCGACCAACCGCCGCACAAACATCGATCACCTCCGCGAACGCCTTCATCTGCACTACGGCGACCTGGGCGACGTCAACAGCCTGTCCCGCATCATCGACGGCGTCGGACCCGACGAACTGTACAACCTGGCCGCGCAAAGTCACGTGCGACTCAGCTTCGACAACCCGATTTACACCACCGATATCGTCGCCCTGGGCGCCGCCCGGCTGCTGGAAATCGTCCGCCGATCACACCCGAAATGCCGCTTCTATCAGGCCTCCACGGGCGAAATCTTCGGCCATTCTCCGCCGCCGCAGTCGGAAACGTCGCCGCTGAAGCCGCAAAGCCCCTACGGCGTCGCCAAGCTTTACGCCCACCATTCCGTGCGCATCTACCGCGAAGGCTACGGCATGTTTGCCTGCGCCGGCATCCTGTTCAACCACGAATCGCCCCGCCGCGGCGACGAATTCGTAACCCGCAAGATCACCCGGGGCATCGCCGCCATCGTCAAGGGCAAAACCGACACACTCATGCTCGGCAACCTCGTCGCCCAGCGCGACTGGGGATACGCGAAGGAATTCGTCGAGGCCATGTGGCTCATGCTCCAACAGGATAAGCCCGACGACTACGTGGTCGCCACCGGCAAAACTCATTCCGTCCACGATTTCGTCGAGCTCGCCTTTTCCAAGGCCGGGCTCGATTTTAAGAAGCACGTCCGCCACGACCCGACCCTCGAACGCCCCAACGAGGTGCCCGTCCTCTGCGGCGACCCCACCAAGGCCCGCCGCGTCCTCGGCTGGACGCACAAGACCTCGTTCGAACAACTCGTGCAGATTATGCTCGATCACGATTTGCATCACGACGATTGAGGTTGCACCGCGCGCCTGTTTCGCCGTGTTCCCGCCTGCTATAGTCCCCTTCCGTGTCCGCCCCACACAGCTTGGCATCCTCCACCCGGCTGATCGCCGTGCTCACCATGCTGTCCCGCGTCGCCGGGCTGGCGCGGGAGATGGCCTACAGCTACTTCTTCGGCACCGGTCCGCTGCTTTCGGCGTTCGTCATCGCCTTCATGATCCCCAACCTCGCCCGTCGACTGTTCGGCGAGGGGGCTTTGTCGGCCGCGTTCATCCCCGTTTTCGCACGGACGCTCAAGGACGATTCCAACGAACGCGCCGTTCGCCTGGCCGGAGGCGTTTTGTCGCTGCTGGGCGTGGTGCTTCTGGCGCTCATCGTGGCGGCCGAGGGCAGCCTCCTTCTTTCCAACGCCATTCACCCATCGCTGGCCGTGCGCCTGACAGCCATCATGCTCCCCTTCATGTGGGTGATCTGTTTCGCCGCGTTGCTCGGCGGAATCTTGAACACGCTGGGTCATTTCGCCGCCCCGGCCGTGTCACCCGTCATTCTGAACGTGTTCGTCCTCGTCACCCTGATCGTCGGCGGAAAGTGGTTCGGTCTGACCGACATTCCGTTGGTATACGCCGTCAGCGTGTCCGTCCTGGCGGCCGGCGCGGGGCAGGTCGTGCTGCAGCTCATCGCACTCCGCCGGGCGCGTTTTCCGCTTCGATTGAACCGGGATTGGAAGCAGCCCGGGATCCGCGAAATCATCGCCCTGATGGCCCCCATGATCGTCGGCGTCTCCACCGTCCAGATCAACAGCCTCATCGACAAGCTCTTCGCGTGGTTTTTCGTCGCCGACGGTCACGGACCGGCCGTCCTCAACTACGCCCAGTTCCTGTATCAACTGCCGCTGGGCGTGTTCGGCATATCCGTGGCCACGGCCATCTTTCCGATGCTGGCCGGACTCGCCGCCGACAAGGATTGGAAGGGCATGACCCGTTCGGTGGAGCGCGGCATGACCCTGGGGTGGTTCATCGCCCTGCCCGCAACGGTCGGGCTGTACCTGATCGCGCATCCATTGGTCGTGGCGTTGTATCAAGATGGGGAATTCAAGGAATCCAGCAGCGCCCGGGTGGCGTTGTGCGTGCAGTTTTACGCGCTGGGTCTGGGCGCCTATTTCATCCAGCACATTTTCATCCGCGCCTTTTACGCCCTGAACGATTCCCGCGTGCCCGCCCGCGTCTCGGTGATTTGTGTTTTCATTGATCTGCCCGTCAATTTCATGCTGGTGATTCCGTTCGGCGAGGCGGGCGTCGCATTCTCGACGGCCGTGAGCGCCGTCATTCAAACCGTCTGGCTGGCGTTATTGCTGAAGCGTCGTTTGCCGTCCGCCGACTACGCCGGTCTCGCGACCAGTTTGTTCAAGACCACGGTGGCGGCCGCGGTCATGGGACTCGTGGTGTGGCTCGTGGTCAGCGACGCGGGCCTGGCGGGCCGGACGAACTGGCATCCCGCCATCCTTGTCGCCATCGCGGTGACGCTCGGCTGCACCGCGATCTACGCGGCCGCCCGCGCCCTCCGTATCCCCGAACTCGCCGAACTGCTGGAACGCCGCTCGGGAATGACACCGACGGCATTGAGTGGCCCGGCGAGCGATTAGCCGGCCGAGGATTGAGCCAGAATGTGTCACCGCCCAATTCAAAATAGTGGAATTTAGTTGACAAATGTGATTCACTCATTAGCGTAATCGTCTTCGCTGTAGGGCGTAGATCGGATGGTCGGTGTCGCATCGAAATTCGGATTGTGCAGAAATCGCTGGCTTCGGGAGATGGGAAGACCTGTTAATTTGGATAATCTGGTGTCGTGAGTTTTTGTTCGGGCGTACAGTCGGCTTCGAAAACTGCTGAATGACGATACCCAATCCTGTGTCGGAGGAGACGTGTATGAATCACCGAATGTTGACCCTGCTCACTTTGGCCGCTGCGGCGGGCGGAATGTTGGGTGCGGGTTGCGCGCGTCAGATGCAGGAGCAGTATTTCGCCGCCACCGATCCGGAGACGGGCACCACGAACTACTATCGCCTCAGCATTTCCGGATGGGGCGGGGGAGGCGTTGATTATCACTTGCAGGCGGGCTATTTCAGTGCGGCGGCGGTCGATGTCCTTCGCGGGTCGATGCCGGACGTTCCGATTCTGGATTTGCCCGTCGAGCAGGTGGAGAAGTTTGACGCGCTGACAGATCGGTTTCAGAACCGCTTGTTGCAGGAGGCGGAAATCCTGTCGCCGGATCCGGCCGCAAAGCTGGCGGAAGTTCAAACGCTGATCGGGCGTCTGTCCGAGGAACGTGATGCGCTAACGGTTGAGCTTGACACGCTGGAACTGGAGGGCGCGATCGCCGACAGCAGCGTTCGGGAGCACGACGCACGATTGAAGGCGGCCGAGAAAAAGCGGGCCGATGCGAAGACGACGCTGGATGGCATCGATCCTTCGTCCGGCGACATCGAAGCGGCCCGTGAAGCGCTTCGCGCGTGTACGTCGGCGGTGGTCAGCGCCCGGCAGGACTTTCTGGCCGCCCAACGGCGGAAGGAAACGATCGCATCGCTGAAGATTTCGACCCAGACGAGTCTGAACGGCGCCAACCATGCGATCGAGAATGCCGCCACGCTGCTCAATGCGCTGATGCAGGCGGTGCTGGCCGGAGCCGGCGGCCCGGCGGAGGAGGGCGAGGGCGGACTGTCGCGGGAGGATGTCATCGAGTTGTCGCGCCTGGTGTGGCTGGGCAGCCTTTCTTCGTCCGATGTCGCATCGATCGGCATGACCGAGAGCGTCGATCCGTATCAGTTCCGCAAGCTGGTGTTCTGGTCGACGGCCAACAATATAGACCTGCAGTCCTATGCGGCCGAGATCGACGGCGTGATCGACAACGTGATGAGCATCGCCCAGACGGCCAAGACGCAGGCCGCGGCTCGAAAGGCCCAGCACAAGGGCAACAAGGATTTCGTGAAGTCCATGGTGGACACGGTGGTGCAGGATCCCGTTCAACGGGCGGCGCTGGACACGGCGCTGAATCATTTGTTCCCCGACGCATCGAGCGGCTCGGGCGGGGGAGGCGAACCATGACACGGGCGGGGATCAATATGATGCATATGCGTCTGGTCTGCTGGGTGGCGGTCGTGTCTGCCTGCGGTCTGTCGGCGGGCTGCCAGAACAGGCTATCCGTTCGCGTGGAAAAAGTGCTGGGCGTGAGTTCGACGCGTCTCGATCCGGACAGCCGACTGGGGCGGCAACTGGACGCGGCCATCGTCGATCTCACGAACATTTCCGCCCGGCGTGCGGAATTTGTCAGAGCTCGGGACACGTTCCTGGACAAGAGCGAATCGGCGGAGCTGCGCGATGCCAAAGCCGAGATTCTGACGGGCGTTTCCCAATCGTATGACGAAATCGCCGAGAACGCCGGAACGCTGCGCGCCCAGTGCGAGGGATACTTCGGACTTGAAGACGTGGCCCTGTCATCGTCGGAATTGCGAACCACGTTGCGCCGCGTGCGCCAGTTTCTTTACGAGTCCCGCGCCCGGGCATCGCTCGCCGTGGATGCGCTCAAGCAGACCAGCACCTTCAAGGAATTGGGCGAGGAACTGACCGAGGCCGTCGAGGGAATGCGAATCGCCATTGAGGCGGCCGACGAGCCCTCCCCGGGATTCGGCGGGTTTGTCTCGACCGACATCTACCCGATCAACCCCAGCGACCCGAAATATCGCGACATTCTCAACTCTTCGAGCCCTTGGGAGCCGCTGAAATGGCTGCTCTGGAAGCGTAATCTCAGCGTGGAATTGCTGACCAAGGCGGAAGTGGAAGTGTCCGGCGACTCCTCCATCATGTTGGTGATGGAGCATCCCGGACAGTACCGGATTTACCAGATCAGCAACGACCCCACGCAGATCGCACGGAACATCGCGCTGGTGGTGAGCAAGGCCACCGCGGCGATGGCCCGATTCGCGGCAATCGTCCCGTAGGTCGGGGATTGTTCGCTTGATCGCCGCCTGCGGCGGTGCTAGGGCGCATGGCTTGGTTTGCGGACAGGCGTGGCTATCGGGGGAGTATCATTATATGCCGTGTTTTTCACACACAGGACCACAACAGGTATCGCAGCAAAACGCCGGCGTCGTTTTGCTCAAGGCCGCCCCGCCCGCAATACCGGACGGGGATGTGGCAGTTTTTCGGTGGCTGACTTCGTCGTGCGACTGTAGCGCGCCGGACAGCGTGCGGTTTTCACATGCCGCAGACCTAAGAGTCTCCAGGAAATTCATTTCCGAAGACGTCTGTCGAGATGCCACGGGGGGGAGAGAGCTGCTCTACACTTCGCTGGTGAAACGAAACGAATTGGACAACATCCGCCCCGCGCCGCCCGGCTCGGGTTGTTAGCATCGCCCGCGGCGCCGGCGCTGCGCTTCCGCGCGAACCAGTTTCGCGGCACGGACAAGAAAAAGCCGCCGGGGCGCACGAATAGCGCCACGGCGGCATGGTTTTGTGGGGATCGCAAGTTAGCGCGTGATCAGGTGCTGGCTCACGAATTTGGTCATCTGGAACATGTCCACGCGGCGACGGCCGCCGAACACGGCCGTCAACGCAGGGTCGGCGTTGATCATCCGCCGCTGGGTCGGGTCCTGCAGGTCGTTGCGTTTGATGTACGCCCACAGCTTCTTGGTCACTTGGGTTCGCGGAATCGGCTGCGAGCCGACGATCCGCGACAGCGTCGCGTCGGGCTGCACCGGGGCCATAAACGCCGCGTTGGGTGAACGGCGGGCGGTCTTGGCCCGCACCGTCGTTCGTGCGGCCGTCGGACGTCCGGCACTGGCCGTGGCGCTCGATCGGCGGGCGGTCGATTTGCGGGCTCCGGTCTTTTTCGCGGCGGCCGACGCGCTCGAACGCTTCGTGGCGCTCTTGGCGGTGGTGGCCTTGCGCGCGGTGCGCTTGGCCGACGCGGTCGAGCGCTTGGCGCCGGTGGACCGCTTGGTTGTGCTCTTCTTGCTCTTTCTTACGGGCATTTCCTGTTGCTCCTGAAAATTCGACATTCTTCGGGTCGCGACCGCTTGGACGGTTGCCACTGGTCCGCCCCTGCCCCACACGGGACCGTGCGCCCGCTATGTTGACATAGACATAATGGATATTTTCGGTCGTTCGGGCGGGGAAGTTGAGCCGATTCGACTCGGCAAGGTGCGCCGGCGGGCGAGTTTAGGGCCGAATGGCCGACGCTTCAGACTCGTTGATAAGGCTCGGCATCGCGGCATGCCGCCCGGCCTTCCGACCCCAAACCCGGGGAGAATCCGTGTTTTCCGCATCGCGGACGGCTATTTCGTCCGCTGGCGGCGAGCACGGAATGGCGATTTCGGGCCCACCGGTGCGCGCCGTTGGCCGCCCGGTCATGGGTTCGGTATCGTGGCGTCGATAATGCAACCTGCGGCGTTTGGCGGGCTTCGGGAATGAGCACGATCTTGAATGGAACAGATCATGGCACGTAACAAGTGGATCGGGATGGTGTGCATTGGCGTATTGGGCCCTGCCGCGCTGGTTCACGCACAGCCCGAATCAGCGACATCGTTTCAATTATCGCCGGTCCAGGACGCATTCACGCGGTTCGCCGAACCGACGCTCTCGTACGGTGACGCCGGCGCGATGCACGTCGCGGGCGGCGGGGCCGGAAATGCGGACGGCGACCAGATGGGGGTGGCCGACGCATGGGTTCAATTCGCGGCCGCGGAAGCGATCGAACAGTTCAACGTCGAGTTCGGCGCCGGCGGCTGGATGATCGAATCGGCGACGTTGACGCTTTCGGAAGTCGGTTCGCCGAGAAGCGATCTGTTCGGCCGCGGCGTCGGTGAATACACCATCGACTGGGTGGCAAACGATGATTGGGCGGAAGGGGCCGGGAAACCCAAGGCGCCGGGACTGGCGGGCAGCATCACCTTGGGATTCGACACGGGGCGGTCGATTCGCGATGCGGCGGTCGACGAGACGGTCGGCACGTTCTCCAACGCGGGCGCGGATCAGACTCACACGCTGGAGTTGGCATTGACGGAGGGGTTCGTCGCGGACGTGATGTCCGGCGGGCTGATCACGCTAAACTTCGTGTCCGCCGATCCGCGGACGGGGTTCACGTTTTATTCCAGCGATCGCAAGCAAGTCGATACCCGCCAGCCGCCCACGCTGACCGTGACGGCCGTGGCGCTGGGAACGGACGTGGATGACGATTCGACGGATTCAGACGACGAGGACGACGCGGCGGACGAGGACGAAACAGGCGATGACATCGACGATTCCGCCGACGACGTTGACGGCGTTGACGACGGCGACATTGATGACGACGACATCGACGATGGCATCATCGACGAGGACGACGTCGATGACGTCGCGAACGACGACGTGGACGACTCGACGGGCGACAATGGGACAGGAGGCACGGTCGACGAGGGCACAAGCTCCGGCGACGACGGGGTGGGATCCAATGGCGAAACGAACACGGCGCCGATCTTCAATTGCGGGCAGGGGACGGCCGCCGCGATGATTCTGTCGACGCTGGGCATGTCGCTGGTCGGCATCGGCCGGCGGACGCGATTCGGGTTCCACCGTTCATGACTTGATCGTCGGGTCGCGGTGCGTCGCGGACCCATCAGCCGGCGATGACGCGTTTGATGGCTTCCTCGACGCGATCCTTTTCGAATGGCTTGACGACGTAGTCGGCCGCGCCGTGCTTGAGCGCGTCCATCAGCGGTTGGCGCTGGTCGAGCGCGGAAATGACGACGACCTTGGCGTTCGGATCCTTCTCGCGGATGCGTTTGAGCGCGTCCAGCCCGCCGACATTGGGCATGACCAGGTCCATCGTGGTGATGTCGGGCTTGAGCTGATCGTACAGGCGGCAGGCTTCCTCGCCATCGGCCGCTTCACCCACCACTTCGTGTCCCATTTCGGACAGAATGTTCTTGATCATGTGCCGCATGAACAGGGCGTCGTCAACCACCAGCACGCGCGAAGGCATAGCCAACTCCTTGCGAGCACGCCGGCCCGCTAAATCACGATCGGCTCCTCGCCGATGATCTGCACCACCACCTCGCCGTTGCCTGGGTCCAGCATCATCTTGCGGCCCTTTTGCCCGCCCACGTGATCGGCCGCGACGCGAATCGCGTGCGCCGCCAGCTTCTCACGGACGGCTTGCACGTTGCGTTCGCCCAGTCCGTTGTCCAGCGTCGGCCCGAACATCGACGCCCCGCCGGCGAGCTTGGCCGTCAGTCGCCCGCGGACCGCGCCGTTCTTGACGATGTCGTCGACGAGCGCGTCGACCGCCGTATCCGCAAATTTTCCCTTGTCCCCCTTGCAACCCTGCGACGACGGCAGCATGACGTGCCCCAGCGCCCCGACCTTGGCCACGCGGTCGCACAGGGCGATGCCGATGCACGAGCCCAGCGTGGTGCGCACCCGATCCGGAGACTTGACCACCAACATGCCCGCGATGCCGATGTGGTGCATCTCACTCATGCCTTCCCCTCATTCGCAGTAGGCCTCGATCAGACGCAACGACGACGGACTGGGCAAAATGTACAGCGACCAGTCCAGCCAGCGCCCGTCCAGATTGAATTCCGTTTTGGCGAGAAACACGTCGTCGCCGGCCATGGCCTGCTCGACGAGCAGGGACTGGAACACCGCCTCGGGCAGGTCGATGACCAGTTGCGGCGCGGCCGGTTCGGTGTAGATGTCCATGACTTTCGCCCAACTGTTGACGAAGGCGCTGCCGATGATGTTGCCCGTCTCCAACAGGGCGGACCGGTGCATTTCGTCGAACCGGTTGCCCGGCGGCATCGGCGTCTGCGTCAACAGCTCGACCAGCTCGCGGGCCGTGCCCAGGCTCATCAGCATCAGCTCGTGCCCGTGCAGTTGATTGCCCAATTGTAAATGCAACGCGACGAACGGCTCGCCGGATTCGTTCCTGGGGCAGGCGTCGCGGAGCGGCACGCGTACAAACCCCTCGGTGCTCAGGCGGACGCCGCGGTGCAGCCATTTGGACATGGCCCGCGACGCGTCGAACGAGCCGTTCACCGCGATGGTGTGCAGGGCGTGCCGCTGGATGCGGTCGCGGTGGCACTGCCCGCGCATGGTGTTCATGCTTTCGGCCGACGGCAGCAGAATCAGGCTCCAGTCGAGATGCCGGTCGTTGAACTCGAACTCGGTGCGCGCCGCCAGGGCTTCGTCGCCGGTGGCGGCGTGGGCCACCAGCAGCGGCTGAATGACCGCGGCGGCCAGGTCGTGGGTGACGATCGGCGCCAGCGGCTTGACGTCCAGGTGCAACCAGCCCGCCAGGCTGTTGCAGAACGCGCTGGCCACGATGTTGCCGGTCTCCTGCAAGCAGGACCGTTCCAGCTCGCCGAACTGCGTGGACGTTCCGTCGGGCGCGCCGATCATGACGTCGACCAATGACAGCGCGACCTTCTCGGGAAACGTCAGCAGCACGTCGCCCAGCATGTCCCCGGCTAACGGCATGTGAATGGCCACCACGGCGTCGTCGGGATCGCCCGCGGAGGCGGCCAGCTCGCTGATCGGGACGCTTTCGAAGCCGTCGCAGGTCAGGCGCACCCCGTGCTTGAACCACTTGGACAACGCCCGCGAGGCGCGATGGGCGCTGTTGACCGCGACGGTGCGGAGCGCCTCGGGAAGTTCGTTTATCGTCGGCTGTTCGATGGTGGTCATGCCTTCATCCCATCGCCCCGACCAGCGCTTCGGCATCGCGCGGGACTTCCGCCGGCGGCGCGACATCGACCGGATCGGTGGTGGGCGCGACGTCGTCCGATTCCGCAATCACCGCGTCGATCGGCGCTTCGGCGTCTCCGATTCTCCGCGCGGCCCCGCGCTCGGCGAACATGCTCATGGCCGCCGCGGTGTCCAGAATCAGCGACACCTTGCCGTCGCCCATGATCGACGCGCCGACGATGCCCGCCACGTTCCGGTAGTTTGCGGCGATGCTCTTGATCACGATGTCTTCCTGACCGATGGTCTCGTCGACAACCAAAGCCAACAGTTCGTTCTGGATCGTTAGAATCACCAGCGTCAAATCGGTGTTTTGCCGGCTGACGGTGTGGAGTTCGGTTCCGTCCGATTGGAATATCTCTTCAAAAAAGGCGACGGGAATCACCCGGTTGCGCAATCGGACCACGCGGCGTTTCTGTATCGACAGCAGGTTTTTACGCGGAACGGTGATGATTTCGGCCACGGTTTCCAGCGGCACGGCCCACACCGACGATCCCACGCGGGTCAGCAACGACGTCAGAATCGCCAGGGTCAGCGGTAGCTTAATGGTTACCACCGTGCCCTTGCCGGGAGTCGAGTCGATCTCCACCGTGCCGTTCAGGGATTCGATCTTGGTGACCACGATGTCCATGCCCATGCCCCGGCCCGACAGATCGGTCACCGTCTTGGCCGTCGAGAACCCGGGCTTGAACACCCATTGGATCAGTTCCTTGTGGGTCATGGCCTCGACCTGCGCCGCCGTGGCCAGTTCGCGCTCGATGATCCGTTGTCGGACGGCGTCGACGTCGATGCCCCGACCGTCGTCGCGGACCTCGATGCAGATGTAGCGCCCGCGGTGATAGGCGTCGAGGGTGACGCGGGCCATGCGGGGTTTGCCGGCGCGTTCGCGGTTGTCCGGCAGCTCGATGCCGTGATCGACGCTGTTGCGTACCATGTGGGTCAGCGGGTCGCCCAACTCATCGATCATGCGCTTGTCCAGTTCCGTGGACTCGCCGCGCAGGATCAAATCCACATCCTTGTGCGTGGACTTGGCGATGTCACGCACCACCCGGCGGAACCGCTGGAACAGCGGACCAATCGAGACCATCCGCGTGGCCATGATGCCCTTTTGCAAGCCATCCGACACGCGATTCATGTTGTGCAGGGCTTCGGCGTAGTCGTTCATCGCCCCACGGGCGTCGCGGACGCGGCCCAGCAATTCCCGCACCGAACCGAAATCGTGGGTCAGGTGTACCAGATGGTCGGACATCTCGCGGACCACGTGCGGATCGCTGCACGTCCCGGACACGCTGCGCACCAGACCACCCAGTTTGTCGACGCGCTCGGTCAGTTCCTCCACCAGCCCGCGCAAGTTGCCGCCGCGGAAAATCGGTTCGAACCGCGATTGAATCTGCACGAATCGGGCGCGGTTGATGACCAGCTCCCCGCCCAGATTCATCAATTGGTCCAGTCGCTCCAGATCGACCCGAATGGTCTCCCCGGGACGCGCTCCGCCTCCGGCACCGCCCGTGGTTTTGGAAACCGCCGCGGCGGCGGCCGTCGAGGACGCGACCGCACCTGGCGCCTGTGCCGCGTTGGCCGCTCCGACCGACGCAACGGGCTTCGCCGGCGCGTTCGTCGGACGCAGCGCGGGCGGCGCGGAGGATTCGGGTATCGCCGCGCCGGCGGCGTGTACCGCTACGGCGTTCGCCGCCGCGGCCGTCGGCATGGACGGCGCATCCGCGTTTTCATGGCCCATCGAAACCTCCACGCTCTTGACGGCGTACGCCTGGACGGCCGACTTGATCTCGTCCGCACTTTGCGACGTGCGTACGCGATAGACGATCTGTTCGACGGTGGCCGATCCGTCCAACGCGTCCATCGCCGGTTCGGACCCCAGGACGTCGCCGAGCTCATTCAATCGGTTGTGGATCAGATAAGCCTGGATTTCGGACTCGATGAACCCGGGCGGGAAGGTGACCTTGACCGAAACGGCGGCCTGGTCGCCGGACGCGGCCACGACCTCGGCCGCGGGGGATTCGGACTGTGCCTCGGGTTGGCCCGCTTCCGGCGCCGTCCAGGCCGCGAACATTTCCCGCGTGCCCTGTTCGGTCACGGAATCATAATGCTGCTTGCGGACCAGATGGATGTCCGACCGCAGGCGATCGACGGCCGCGAAAAGGGCGTTGACCAGCCGCTCATCGAGCGTCAGCCTGCACGAGCGGAGTTGGTCGAGCACCGTCTCCATGTCGTGCGTCAGCCGGTACATTCCCTGAAGGCCGACCGCCCCCGTCGCCCCCTTGATGTTGTGGGCGGCGCGGAAGATTTCGTTCAGCAGGTTGACGTCGTTCGGCGTCTCTTCCAGCTTGAGCAGGTGGCCGCTGAGCGCTTCCAGAGTTTCGAGCGTGGTATCGATGAACATCTGCGCCAAGGCCGGGTCGTCCATCACGGAATTGAAAGGCCGACTCCCCGCGGCAACCGCGGTCGTTTCCGCGACGCCCGACGCTTCCGCAACCGGCGTCGGCTCAAATGCGGCTGCCCCCGGCTCCGGGACCGCGACCGGCGCCGCGGCGGGGTCCGACGCCGGCGATTCCAGAATGCGATTCAACTGGGCGAGTGCGTCCTGTATGTCCACCGGCGACGATTGGGGATCGTTAAGCTCGGCGATGAGCGCCCGCAGCGTGTCGATGACGCCGAACAGGGTCTGGATGCTGGCCGCGTCGAGCGATCGTTCGCCCATGCGAATCTGATCGAACAACGTTTCCATCACATGGGTCAGGTCGCGGACCTTGTCGAAACCCATGGTGGCCGCCAGACCCTTGAAACTGTGTGCGGCGCGGAACATCTCGTTCATCCGCGCCTGATTGTCGGGTTTGCCGAAGTCGATGGGCCCGCCCGCGGCCTTGGTTTCGAACTCCAGGATGCCCTCGTCGAGCGCCGACAGATACCCCGGAGCTTCGTCCATGAAGCCGGCCATCAGTTCGGGAGTGACTTCAATAAACCCGCTCATGCGTTTGCCGTTTCCAGTTCTTTCAAGAGCCTCACGTTGGGCGCCGCCTTCTGATACAGCCCGGGCCGTTGATAGGTCAGTGTCATGGCCGCGGATAACTCGGCCGACGTGCGTATGGGGTCGACGTCGCCGACGATGAGCAAGCCGCCGGGGGCGAGCGCCTCGCTGACCACGTCCATGACCTTCAATTTCATGGGGTTGTCGAAGTACATCAGCACATTGCGCAGGAAAACCAGGTCAAATCGGGCATTGGGGAACTTGTCGCGCAGATTGTGGAAACGAAACTCCACCAAACCGCGGATCTCGTCGGCCAACTGAAACATGCCGTCGACGTCGCTAAACCACCTCTTGCGGCACCCCGCGTCCATACGCGCGACCGCATACTCGTTGTAGCGCCCCTCCGAAGCCTGGGCCAGCACGTTTTGGTCGATGTCCGTGCCCACGAGCTTGACGTTCCACGTCTTGAAATCGGTCAGCCGCTCACGGAGCACGATCGCCGCCGTGTAAGCCTCGGCCCCGGTGCTGGCGGCCGCGCTCCAGATGCGAATGGACTTCGCCGCGGCGCGCTTGGTTTGAACCCAATACGGAATCAACTGATCGGACAAAAGGCTCCACACGCGCTCGTTGCGGAAGAAGTACGTTTCGTTGGTGGTCACCGCGGCCAGAAAGTGCGGCAGTTCCTCGTGACCCGTCTTCGCGTCCGACACCTGCCGGAAGTAAGCCTCGTACGAGTCCAGCTTGAGCGACCGCATTCGCTTGCGGAGACGGTTGCTCAGCAGATCCCGCTTTTGCTCCGGCAAATAGATTCCGGTCTTGTCATACACAAGCTTCGCGAAGCGGGCGAATTCGTCGGGTGTCAGCTTGACCAGTTCCACGCGTCATCGGCCTTCCAGCGTTCTGCGCCATCTGTGTCTGGCAGGCGCCGCTCGTTTCAGAGCACCGGGCGCAAGCCCGGCAATTCGAAGACGGAGGCCACATTGCGTCTTCGGCATCCGCGGGCTTGCGCCCGCGGCTCTGATTCGGCGTTCCCCATGCCACCACACACGACGCCGTGACCCGCCCAAACTCCACCCGACTACTACGCCACCGACCGCGGGCTTTACGCCCGCGGCTCGGCGGCGCTAGACACACACCCCATCGTCACACGCCCGCGGCACTGATCTTGAACGTGCCCACCAACTCCTTGAGCTGCTGCGACTGTCCGGACAGTTCCTCGGCCGAACCGGCCATCTCTTCCGCCGCCGACGCGTTGTTCTCGGTAATCGACGCGACGTTCTGAATGGCCGTATTGACCTCGTTCGCCGTATTGGCCTGCTCGTCCGTCGCCGACGCGATGTCCGAGATGCCCTTGGCCGTCTGCTCGACGCCTTCGATGATCTGCTTGAGGGCCACGCCCGTCTGCTCGCTCAGCGTCGCCCCTTCCTTCACCCGCACGGTCGATTCCTTGATCAGCGACGCGATCTCCTTGGCCGCCTCGCTGGACCGTTCCGCCAGCTTGCGAACCTCGTCGGCCACCACCGCGAATCCGAGTCCGTGTTCGCCGGCGCGGGCGGCCTCGATCGCCGCGTTCAACGCCAGCAGGTTGGTCTGCGACGCGATCTCCGAAATCACCCCGATGATCTCGCCGATCTGTTCCGACGACTTGTCGATCAGCTTCATGGCCTCGACGTTCTTTTCCACCGCCCGACCGCCCTGTTCCGCCCGCTGACTGGTTTCGCGGGCCTTGGTGTCGGCGGCCTTGGCGTTCTCGGCCACCGTGCCGATCATGGTGTTCAGCGACTGAATCGACGCGGTCATCTCCTCGACATTGGCCGACTGCGTCTGCGCCCCGTCGGACAACGCGGTCGATCCTTCGGACACCACGCGGGCGCCCTCGGTGAACTGGTCGGCGGTCTCCTTGATCTGCACCAGCACGTCACGCAGCGAACCGACCATGCGCGACAGCCCCTCGCCGAGCTGACCGATCGCGTCCTGACCGCTGATGGTCACTTCCGTGGTCAGATCGCCCTTCGCGGCGGCCTGCACATTGACCAGCAGACTGTCCACCTTCTTCCGCAATTCGTCGGCGGCGCGCTGGGCCTCTTCCTGGAGTTGACGGGTCCTTTCCTCCATGGCCAGCTTCTCGGTGATGTTTTCCCACGTCACCATCGGCCCGATGTATTCGCCCTTGTCGTCGTAGATTCCGCTCACCAGCAGATCGAGCGAGTTTTCACCAAGTTTGATGGTCGCGCGATGCGGGAGACGACTGGGGTCCTTCAGAATGCCGCGCTGATGGGCCGGGTTCTTGTGGAACACGTCCACGTTGCTCCCCACCACCTTGTTCAGCGGCACGGGCAACAAATGGGCCAGCGGCGTCAGGGCCTTCACCGTCGCCGGGTTGACGTAGGTGATGTTCAGGTCCTTGTCGGCCAGGATGATGTTGATGGGTGCGTTGGTGATCATGGCTTCCTTCTTGGCCGCGTCACCTCGCGCCTGGACCATCGCCGTGATGTCGGTGGCGTACTTCACGACCTTGAAAAACTTGCCCTTGATGTCGGCGATGGGGTTGTAGGAAGCCTGAATCCAGACCGTTTTCCCGCTCTTGTGGATGCGATTGAACTCGCCGATCTGGTTCTCGCCGCGATTGAGTTTCGCCCAGAATTCACGGTAGTCCGGGCTGTTGCGATACGTTTCCGTGCAGAACGTGCTGTGGTGCTTGCCGCGAATCTCGTCCAGCGTGTAACCCAGTGCGCCCAGGAAATTGGCGTTGGCGGTGATGACCGTACCGTCGAGATTGAACTCAATGACCGCCTGCGATTTGCTGATCGCGGCGTCACGATTCGCAAAATCGGCGTTCTTCTCCTCCAGTGCGAGGCGCTGCGTGGCGTCCTCCCAATTGACCACCTGGCCGATGTAGGCCCCCGAGTCGTCGAATATGCCGTTCACTTCCAGCGCCAGCGTGAGCGGCCCGAGCTTGATGTCCGTCTTGATCGGCAGGCTCTTGGGATTGGACAGAATCTTGCGGATTTCCTTGACCCGGTCGCCGTGGAACCGGTCGATCGATCCGCCGACCAGCTCGTCCACGGTCAGGCCCAGCTCGCTCTTGACGATGTCCTCCACCGCACGGAGCGTCTCCTCGGAGCGCTGGTTCATGTACACCAGCTCCAGGTCCGCGTTGCTGATCAGCACGTTGGTGCCGAGGTTGTCCACCACGGCCTGCAGGCGCTGGAACGCGCTCGCTTTCTCATCGTCCTTGCCCATGAACAGCTCGAACCGGTCCGTCTCGTTACCCTTCGATTTTTTTTGCACGTTCGTCGCCATGACTTGTCCTCGTGAAAACGGTCGTCCCGTGTGACGCCTGTCCGATGTTCAACCCCTTATCGCGACTCGCCGCCGCGACTAATCAGAACCCGCCATGCGAGTGGCGGGCCGTCGGGCCCCGGACTTGCGTCCGGGGTTCTGAAGTTCCGCGTGTCGTTATTCACACCCATCCCGATCCTCGATCCGCGCTCAGCGGCGGCTCAATTACGTTCAGCTCTGATTGCCGCCCGCGCTCGCGGCACGCTCCTGTTCCTCGGCCGTCAGGATCTGCTCGATGTTGAGCAGGATCAGCAGCTTGTCGTCGAACTTGACCAGCCCGCGGATGTAGGCGTGGTCGATGCCCGCGATCGACGACGGCGGCGGCTCGATCTGCTCGGCGTTGATCCGCAGCACCTCGTTAACCGCGTCCACCACCATCCCGATGGTCTTGTTCTTGACGTTCACCACGATGATGCGGGTGTGCTCGGTGTTGTCCCGCACCGGCAGATCGAACCGCTTGCGCAGGTCCACGATGGGAATCACGTGCCCCCGCAGATTGATCAACCCGCAGATGAAGTCCGGCACCTCCGGTATCTTGGTGATTTCCCCCAGCAGGATGATCTCCTGCACGCGCATGATGTCCACGCCGTATTCCTCGTCCGCCAGCCGGAAGCCCACGATCTGGTTGATCGCCCTCCCGTCGGCCGGCGACGAAGACTCCGGCGCCGCTTTCGCCGTCTTCTGCGGCGCTTCGACTTCCGCCATCGTCGTCATGGTTTGGTCCCTGATACCGCGTTGACCGTGAACGCGCGGGGCCGAACGCGGCGCGCGCGTCACTTCTGTATGAAATCCGTGCCTCCCGGCCCGGACGTGATGGGCCGGTCCCCGACCTGAATCGCGGCCCGACCGGCGCCGCACGATTACAGGAGAAATTTTCGGCTAACTTCCGCTCGCCCTTAACATAATCACATCCGTGAAGAGACCGCCCCGCTCGACGCGGATTATGGGAACCGTTTTCACCGCCTCACCGTGGACGGGCGACTCCATTCGCCTCTGTGAATCGCCGATGCTCAATCGTGACTATCGTACGACGTCCAACGTCAGAGCGATCGTACGACACCCAACGTCAGAGCCGCGGGCGCAAGCCCGCGGAGGGCGGGAGTTGAGGGCATCCCTCGCCACGCCATCACCGGGCTTGCGCCCCGTGCTCGGAAATGACGGGAACACGCTCATCGCGTGCTAATGGTCAATCGACAATGCCGCGTGTTGACGGCAGTTACCGACGCACCGCACTTGATGGGTTGAAACCGGACCGCGTGACGGAGACTCTTCCATGAATGCCGACGTATTGGCCGCCATCCAACGCACCGACGCCCTCCCCTCGATGCCCCAGATCGTCACCCGCTTCTTCGAGATCACGCTCGAGCCGAACTACCGGCAGGAAGACATCATCCAACTGCTCTCCACCGATCCGGGAGTGGCCGCCGACATTCTGCGGCTGGCCAATTCGCCCCTCTTCGGCGTCACCCGCAAGGTCGGCAGTCTGCAACAGGCAGCCACCCTGTTGGGCATCAAACGCATTCGCACCCTGGTGATGGGACGCTGTCTGGTCCAGGGGCTCAGCTCCACCGGCTCCAAACTCATCGACTCCAGCTACTACTGGCGCCGATCGCTGGCCACCGGAGTATTGGCCGCACGATTCGCCGATCACACCGCCCCCTCGTTCCGCGAAGAGGCGTTCATGACCGGTCTGTTCAGCGACGTCGGCATCGTCATCCTGGCCCGCACGTTTCCGCAAAAATACGCGCCCGCCGCCGACGCCTATGCCCCGCGCAAGGGAACCGAATTGACCGCCGTGGAAGCCCAATGCGTGGGCACGACTCATCCGCTGGTCAGCGCCATGGTCCTGGAGAAATGGACGTTGCCGGAACGCATGGCCTTGGCCGTCCGGCACCACCACGATCAACTGCTGCCCGACGGTTTGCCCGAAGGTGTCGCCGAACTCACCTGTGCGGTCCACGCGGCCTCCGACATCGCCCGGCTGCTCTGCGAGGCGCCGCACGCGGACGAGGTCGCCCGCATCTGCGCCGAGGCCATGGACGTGGTCAAACTCGACGTTTCCGTCTTGAAATCCGTCCTCACCGCGGTCGAGCGGGACATCACCGAATTGGCCGGCATCCTCAAAATCGACGTCATCCCCAGCAAGGTCTACGGCATCATCGCCGACACGGTCTCGCACATGCTCGCCCCGACCGCGTAACGCCGCGACGCCGAGCCCCACCGGGCTACGGCATGTCGCAGCATTGGATCGTGCCGGCAAAAGCGTCGAGCACGGCCAATATGTCGAAAATGTCCACCTGACCGTCGCCACCCGTGCATGGGACCAAATCCACATCGAGCGCCGAACAGTCGTTGAAATTGCCCGCGAAGCCGTCGAGCACGCAGAGGATGTCGAAGATGTCGACGGTACCATCCGAATTCGCATCGCCGTAGTCGTAGTTGCAGGCGGGCTCGTAGAGCAGCTCTATGCCGTCAAACGAGCGCAAGGACGAGGCGAGCATTGTTCCCGCGCCGCTCGTCGGGTCTATGCTGAAAAGCCCGTCGGTGCCGACGCCATAAAGCACGTTGTTGAACGGGTCGAGCGTCAACCCGTCGGGAACGACGCCGATACTCCCCACCACGCTCACCTGCGCGTCGTCCGGGCTGATGGTAAACAAGTCGTCGTTGGTATTTGCGGCATAAAGCGTATCGGAGATTCGATCGAAGCACGCGGCGGTCATGCCGGAGCTCATCGGTCCGAGGACGGTCTCCGTTCCAGTGTCCGGATTGAGCCGGACGAGCCCGTAGAATTGAGAGCCCTGCACCGTCGCGTAGAGTTCGTTCAGATCGGGATTCGACGTCAGCGACGCGTAGTCGGAGAATCCCAAGTCATAGCGTCCGGTCAACGGCGTGCCTTCGCCGGAATCGAAGTCGATGTTGATCATCTGGGACCAGTGAAACCGATCCGATCCATAAAGCGTGTTGGAGTCCGGATCGAACGCGAGGTTCCACACCGAATCGAAGCCGAGAGTACCGACGGCCGTCGCGCGGAGCGACGCCGGGTCGATCCGAAGCAGCGCCGATGATTCCGTCCACGTCGACGATTCCGTGCCCAAGAGCGTGCCCGAGTTGGAATCAAAGTCCAGTGCGCCGATTTCCTGCCATTTCAGATTGCCGTTGTTCGAGACCTCGCCCGTCAACGGATCGATGGCGAATAGTTGATATTGCAACGGCTCGACGCCGTTGGCCGTGGCGAACAGCGTATTGGAGCCGGGGTCGAACGCCAACCCGAAGAAATCACGCGCAAAGGGAAAATAGGGTCCGGCGATCAGGCCGGCGCCAGTGGCCGTGTCAATAGTGATCAGGACGCGGTCGTCGTCGTCGAGACCGAAAAGCGTGTTTGTGTTCTCGTCGAACGCCAGTCCCTCGACCTCGCGGAAACCGATTGACCCGACGATTTGGACTTCGGCCGTCGCGGGGTTGATGGTGATCAGTTCATCGACGCCCGAATAGCCGTCGACCTGATTAATACCGTAGAGCGTGTCCGTGTTCGGGTCGAACGCCAGCGCCGAGACCCGCTCAAATGGCAAAATGCCAATGCCGGTTCCCGTTCCCGTCGTCGCGTCGATGGTCAACAGGTAGTGGTTTTCGCCATCCGCGCCGTAGAGGGTGTTGGTGTTGCGGTCGTAAGCCAGTCCAATCACACTCGGAAACCCCAGCGGCACGATCGGCTGCCAGGCCGCGGTCTGCGGATCCACGGTGATCAACAGATCGCCGTTCCTATCCACGGCAAGCAACGTGTGGTTTGCGGCATCGAAGGTTAGGCTCAACAAACTCGTCGGCGTGGGCGCCCCGACGACCGTGGCCACCAGCGTTTCGGGATCAATGGCCACGATGGAGCTTCCATCGGCGATGGTGTAGAGCGTGTTCGTGTCGGGGTCGTAGGTCAACCGACTTCCCTGTTCGTCGTCAAGATCGAAGGCTCCCAAGAGTGTCGCCTCCGCGGTTGCCGGGTCGATGACGATCAACTGATCCGGCGTATTCGTGATGCCCCAGAGCATGGAGGTTTGTGGGTTGAAGGCGATTCCGGTCGCGTTGCCGAACACCCCACCCCAATCGGCGATCAACGTGCGATCACCGGTCGCCGGGTCAATCGCGTAGAGCCAGTGTTTATGGACTCCGTAAAGCACGTTGGTCGTGGGGTCGAACGCGAAGTCGTCATAATGATCGGCCAACCCGATGACGGAAACCTCGCCGGTAGCCTGATGGATGCGCACGATCCGCCCAGTGAATTGATCCCATGCGATGAGATGGCCGGTGTTGGAATCGAGTTCGGCGCAATAAACGTCCGCGATGCCGGCCAAGCCCGTACCGGAAATCGGTGTGGCTGACGCGCTCGCAGCATCGAGCTCGTAAAGAAGCGGCCCACGGGTCGCCAGCAGTCGCGGTTCCGCAGTCACGCCGCCTGGTTCACCGCCGAAGACGGACGAGCCCTCGCAGCAGAGGAGCACGAGGGTCGTGCAAGCAAGGGCTGTCGCCGAGTAACGACGGCGCGAATCCCAAACCAGTTCACGGGATGGCATGGCAACTCTCCTTTGAATGTCGGTGGTGCGCAATGAATCACGATATGATCGCCGAAGCCGCATGACGGTGGTTCCAACCCATACCGTGCGATCGCTTGGCCGTTGCAGACGGTGCAATAATGCTATCGCACATGACGCCCGACTGCAATAGATTTCGCCGTGAAGTTTGTGGGGTTCTTCGCGGATTCGAAAACAGCCCCATCGATCAAGCGGCGCTTCATTGCCGGGATTCCTCCCTCTGTGGGGCGGTATGGACCGGATTGGACTTCAAGTTTCCGTGCCGAACCGGTTGTTGACCAGTTCGACGAGGGCGTCGGCCGCCTTCGCAGCGTCGGCGCCGGCGGCGGTGATGCGGAGGATGGTGCCGCAGTTGGCACCCAGCAGCATCATCTCCATGGCGCTCTTGCCGTCGACGCGGGTGGCGGAGTTCTTCGTCGTCTGCACGACGATGTCGGCCGTAAACGTTTGGGCGAGATCCACGAACTTCATCACCGGTCGCGCGTGGAGACCGTGGGTGTTGCGAATGGCGACCTCGCGAATGACGGGTTGGTCGGGGGGCACGATGTTACGTCCGCTCCGGCTGGGTTGGTCCGCGCCCTTCGCGAAGAGTTCACCGCGGAGGCGCAGAGGACGCGGAGAAAAAAAAGGGCAACAACCCGTCAAACGGCGTTCTTTCCACGGCGTCCATTTGACCGCAAGGCATCATGTTTCTGACGAAACCAATCGCGCAGTCAAGAACGGCGTGGGCGAACGCCCCAAGGATGGACGGGATTTACAAGATTGACAGGATGGCATGGGTCTGCCCGCCCCCCCGGCGAAACCAGCCTGCATCTCAATCTTGTTGATCTTGTCAATCATGTCCACCTCAACTTGTCCATCTTGTTTTTGATCGGTTCCAAACCGGGTCCGCGTCACATTTCCAATCTTTTTTTCTCCGCGTCCTCTGCGCCTCTGCGGTGAATCCCCGATTCGATACCGCGTCCGGGCGGCGACTATTCCTCCGCGATCTCGTCGGCCTCCCGGATCATGTCGATGATCGCCTCGCGGCTGTCGGCCTGCCGCAGAAAACGGCGAAAATTCTCCCGCCGCATGTGTTTGAAAATCTGTTCCATCGCGGCCAAATGGGAGTCGGGATCGTGGAGCGGGCTGACCAGAAGGACCACGGTGTACACCGGGGCCCGATCGAGGGCGGCGAAATCGACCCCCACGCTGGAGCGCCCGATGGTCGCCACCATGCGTTTGGCCCCGTCGAACTTCACGTGCGGAACGGCCACGCCCTTGCCGAATCCGGTGCTGCCCTCGTTTTCGCGTTTGATGGCGATCTTGCTGACGTTTTCGACGTGCCCGGGATCAATCGCGCCGTGTGCCGCCAGGCTCGACACCAGTTCGCGGATGACGCCGTTGCGCTCCGTGGCCTGCAACTCGTGAATGAACGATTCGCAGAGAAAGAAGTCGGTCAGCTTCATAAAACCGTCGTTTTCCCGATGGTGACCACCGGACCAAAGCGCCCCCGGACTAATCGGTTTCCGGCGGTATCCTGCCCGTGTGCATCCGGTTACGGGATTTTTCCTTGTGTTTGGTCAATTGTCGCTCGAGCTTGTCAATCGTCAAATCCACCAGCGCCATCCCGTCGGTGCCAACTTCCTTGGCCACGAAATCGCTCCGGGCACCGGCTCTGACGATGAGCTCCACGGAAACCTGATCGCCTTGCCCATCCCACAGCACCTCGATGGACTGGATGCGGTCGTAGAACCGCAGCAACTTCTCGGCCTTCTTGCGCGAATACTCCTTCATTTCCTCGGGCAGGTCGACATGCCGGCTGACCACGGTTATCTGCACGATTCACCTCCTGCCGCAGGGCGGCCTGTCCGCCCGCGGATTCACCCTCGCCATCCGGCGGCATCACGCCTCGACCGCCGCGAGAACCCGATCGCCCGCACGCGTCTCCCCCGGCCGGACGATCCCACCACTGATGATATAGCGGAGCGCCTCATCGATGGAAATGGGCAACTCCATGATGTCGGCCCGGGCCACGGTGATCGTGTACCCCATAAAAGGCGTTGGGGAGCTGGGAATGAACACCGTAACCAGCTCGCGTTCATCCCTTTCCCGCAGCGGCCGCATCGGCGGTCCGGTAACAAGGCCCACCGACCAGATGCCCACACGTGGGTACTCGACGGCCACCACGCCCGCAAATTCGAGGGGCTTGTCGGAAATGAACATGTCCGTGACCTGCTTGATGTTGGGGTAGATGCTTTTGATGAACGGCACCCGCATCAGGGCCCGTTCAAGGAATTGCCACGTCCGCCTACCTACGAAACTGGCCAATAGGTAGCCGGTGAAGTAAATCAGTAAAAATGCAATCAGGAACCCAATCAGGTTGAAAAACTTCCATTTGCGGGTCGCGATTTCCCATTTCGCGTCGGTCGCATCTCGGTCAGCGGCCGAACGGATCGCCGGATTGCTGGTGATAAGCGTCCTGGCGGCCTCGACGGTCCTGAATTGTGCCGTTTCGCGACGTCCGTGGTTGTTCCAAGAATCAATAGGGTCGCCGTATTGCAGGACGGCCTCGTCGTCAATTCCCAGCCACGGATGCGGATCGCCACCCCACGAATAAATGGCCACCACGCCGCGGGTGATGTACCGGGCGATGTTCTGGTCAATGAAGCGGTACCCCCAGACCAACAGGGCGATGGTCAGAATGGTCGGCGCCAACGCGGCCAAACCGTGCTTGAATAGTTTTGTTTCCATCCGTGGCGAATCCAATGCCGAACGGCGCGCGTCCGGTTCGCAGGAGCAGACATGCGTTTCAGCCGGGACCGAATCCGCTCTCGGGCCGCGTCGGCAGGCCGCGCGGCGTGACACATTTCGGGCAGGGTTGAATGTACGCACGGCCCGCGCCACGGTCAATCGTTGCTGGAGACGTTCCCGCGGACTAGGATCGCGGTGATGCCTGCGGATCGCACGATCGGCCTCCACAAACACCGTGCCGCGCTATGCTCGGCCGCCATGCTGGCGGGGGTCACCGGTCTCGCGTCGCTGATGGTGAACGGTCAGCACGACGACGTGCCGTTGGGCGCCGGCGTGCGACCGGACGATTGGGACGTGTCGTTTCAACCGCCGGCCGATTGGCGGCGGGTGCCCGGCAGCGACTATGGCGTGCTCGACGCGCTGGTATTCGTGGAACCCGAAGTGAATCACGCAAGGCGGTTGCTTTTCGTCGGACGCCGACGTGCCTTCGCCGGCGGTGACGTCGAGGGAATGGCGGCGGCGTTCATTCACGACATCGAGTATCAGGGCATTTTGGCCATGTTGATTCAGCCGCGGTTTCAGGTCATTCCGCGCTTCGGCGCCAGTGGTTCATCTGCCGTCCAGGATCCGCGAAAGGGCACGATCGCAATCGCGACTGATTCAGACGACCGCTGGGCCTATTGTGCGGCGATGTCGTTCGAAGGGCGTGAATCCGACCGCGGAGATCTGGGCCTGCTGGAGAAGGTCATTCGATCGATCGAGCGGGCGCCATAGTTTTCCTAATCATCGCAATTATCCCATTTTTGCACTCGGCGGTTTGTTCTCCGTGACATTGTTTTTTTGCTGGAATTCTTGTCGCATTGCGGGGTATCATGCGCGGCCAAGGCGCATCGGCGGATTTCCGCCGCAGATCAAGGCCCGAAGTCGTGCCGCGGGTGGCGGTTGTGGAGCGGTTGATATGACGGCGATCAGACGACGGAAATCACGCGCGTGCCACCCGTACACGGGATTCAGTCTCGTCGAATTGCTGGTGGTGTTTTCGATTCTGTCATTGTTGGCCGGCGTCCTGCTGCCGTCGTTGCGCGGGGCGCGGGAACAGGCGAAGATCGTCGCGTGCGCTTCGAACACGGCGGCGATCGGCCGTGGGGCGGCGGCATACTCGGCCGAGTGGAACGGTTGGATGTGCGGATCGCCGGGCACCAGCGGCAGCGTCATGTACCGCAAGCCGAGACCGGCGCCGGAGGACGAGGAAATCGACACGATCCCGATGCAGATTTGGGACTGGGCGGCGCCGGTGGCCGCGCACAGTTGGAAGAACTCGATGCCGACGAATCGCGCGGAGCGCATGAAGCCGTTGCTGGAGGACATGTTCCGGTGCCCGTCGAATTCGTTCGAGGCCGACCCGTACCCGCGGAAAATGGGCAAGTTCGATCGGCAACGAATGGTCAGCTACAACACGATGCGCAATTTCCTGAGCTGGACGCGGACGTCGGTGGCGCGCAATTCGAGCAAGCCGTGGGGTGAAAAAGCCCCGCATCACGAGGCCAGTTTCGATCGCATCGGCGGGAACACGTTGCCGCCGAAAAATTACGTTCCGCGGATGGACCGTATCGAACGGCCGGCGATGAAGGCGTACCTGGCCGACGGGAATCGTTATACGGATATCGGCGGCGAGCTGACGTATGACCTGGAATGGGACGCCATCGCGGGCGGCGCTTTCGCCAACGGCGGTCCGACGATCCGCGAAACCAACGGCAAGTTGGTGCTGTCCGCCTACCACTACGACAAGGAGCTCGGCAAGTACGCCTACCGGCACAAATCCAAGGGGGAACGCGGGATCGTGGTGAATTACTACGACGGGCACAGCGCGTTCATGACCGAGACCGAATCGCGTCATCCCGACACCTGGTGGCCGACGGGGACGATCATACCGGCGGAAGATTTCAACGACCCATCGCGGGCCGCGATCAAGGATCGAATCAACGCGGACGGCAACTACGTAGTCGGGCGGTAGCGGCTTCAGACCAACCGGGACGCGCCCGCGGTCGTCTCGCCTGTTGCGATGGGTTCCACACGCGGACATTGGTTCCGTGTGGCCCGCCACTCGTGTGGCGGGTTTCGATCAATACACACGACCGGCACGCTGCCGCGCCGTGGTATGTGTTTAGCGTGGGGAACGCCAAATCAGAGCCGTGGGGCGCAAACCCGCGGTTTCTTAAAACGCGGGGCGCCTTCGATCCTCCAATCACCGGGCTTGCGCCGCCCGGTGCCCTGAAACAAGTGGAATACGCCAGACACGTACGCGGGGCGTGGATCGTCGCCGAGATCGCCCTGAATGGCCATTCGTCGGACATCGCACTATCGTCGTCATGAATGACAAATCGAGCGACGACGGGCCCCGATTCTACTGACTCGAATGGCGGCGAACACGGCGCCCTCGACGATCGTTCTTCCGTCGGCGGCGGGATCGCGGCCGGCGAACGCCCGCGGTTGTGGTCGCCGCGGCATTCGCTGTGGTTCGTGCTGGCGATCGTGCTGGCAGGCGTGCTGCGGCTCGTCGCGCTGGATCGCCATCCCGAGCCGGTCAACGAGGACGAACTTTCCAATATCTATGACGGGTGGAGCATCGCCGAAACGGGCGCGGACCGCGCCGGGCGGCGGTGGCCGATTCTGTGCCGGGGGTGGGGTCCGGGCGACAATCGGCCGGCGCTGATGGCCTGGCTCTGCGCGGGCGTGAGCGCGTTCACCGGGTTTTCGGTGGGTGGATGCCGTGCCGTGTCGGGCGTCGTCGGAACGATCACCGTCGCGCTGGTCGCATGGTGGGGCGTCGGCGTGGCCGGCCGGCGGATCGCGCTCCTGGGATCGCTGTTGCTGGCGGTCAGCCCGTGGCACCTGCTGTACTCGCGGCTCGCGCACGAGGGGACAGCGCTGCCGGGACTGTTCGCCGTCGCCATCGTTTTGTTGTTGCGATCAGCCGCTATGGCGAACGATCGGGTGACGCATTCAACATGGCGATGGGCGGCGGCTGGACTGGTCATCGGCCTATCGACCAACGCCTACGGCGCAACGCGATTGACGGGATTGCTGTTCGCGGTGTTGGCCGCGGCAGTGGTGGTGGCGTCGTGTTGGCGACGGGAATCGCGTCTGCGAAGTATGTTGGCGCCCGTCGGCGGCATTGCGTTCGGCGCGTTGATCGGCGCCGGGCCGCAAATCTGGGCGTCGTGGACCGACTACGACGCGTTCGTGGGTCGGGCGCGGATGACGCAGACGGCGTTTTTCGGCTGGTTGGACGCGGTGGAGACGATCGGGGGCAGCGTCGTGGCCAATCTGTCGCCGCGATACCTGTTCTACAGTTTCGGCGAGCCCGATCGGTTGGCCGCCGGCCGATGTTCAATCGTCGCGCTGCCCTTGTTTTACGCAGGGTTGATCTGGTTGTGCGTGCCGTGGAGTGGCATCCGTTGGTACGACCGCGTACTGCTGTTGGCCGGGCTGTTGATCTGCGCTTGTCCGCCGGCGTTCACGCGGGCGAATGTTCATTCGTTGCGCGCATCGGGCTGCGCTGTTCTGATTCCGATGATTTGCGTTGTCGGGCTGGTCCCATGGGGGCGATTGGGGGCGTGGATGATCGGGATGTCCGCAGGGAAAACTCCGGAATGGGCTGGGGGATTGCGCGGCGCGGGAAGGGACTCCCGCACCAGCGACCGGACCAGCGGCATCCACGGTCCGCCCGCCCTCCGGGCGGAAGGCAGGGAGGGCGGTATCCAGGGACTGAAGTCCCTGGCTAAAATCTCGCGCCCTCCGGGCGAAGCGTCGACGGCGTTGGGCGTATTTGCCCAAGTCGGCCGCTCGACGGCCGCGCATCGCGGTCGAGTGCAGAACACCAACTCCGAAAAACGGGGTGATGCGATCGCCGACGCAGCGACGGCGGCGTGTGCGATGCTGATCCTAATCGCCGGGGCGTGGTACGTCGGGCGATTCACCGGGGACGCCCACCTCCGGTCGGTGTTCCATCAACCGCACATGGTCGCGCTCGGCCGCTGGCTGACGCCACGGATGAACAACTACGATCGCGTCTATGTGGTCGCCCGCGGAAACCAGCCGGATATTTACCTGGCCGCGTTTACGGGCATGACGCCGCGCGAATTCCAGTCGGCGGAACGACCCGTCTGGGGCGAACGGAACGAATACGCCCATCGGTTGAACCGGTTCCATATTGCGCGATTCCTGAAGGACGTGTACGATGACCGGCGCGCCGCGAACCCGAACGAACGATGGCTGGTGGTCGATGCCCATCGGACGATGATGCGGGAGCTGGGGCCGGCGCCGAACCGATAAAAAAGGGGACACAATCAATGACGCAGGACAGATCAAGACGGGAACTGTTGGGCGCGACCGGCGTGGCCGCCGCGGCCGCGGTCGTCGGTGGCGCCTCGGGCACGGCGTTGGCCAGTGACGAAAAGCGGGCGAAACGGATCGTGCCGGGCAGTCCGTCGCCGGCGTTTTCCAAGGCAACGGTTTTCGGGGGGCTGGTTTTTCCGGCCGGAGTGGTCGGACGCACGCCCGACGGCGTCATGGTGACCGGCGATTTCGACGCCCAGTGCCGTCAGACGCTGATCAATTTGAAGGCCTCGGTGGAGGCGGCCGGGGCGACCATGGAAAACGTGTTGCAATGCACGTGTTTCCTGACCGACCTGGCCGACTTCGCGACGTTCAACAAGGTGTTCATGGAGTTTTTTCCGAAGGACCCGCCGGCACGATCCACGGTCGTGGTCAAGGACATGGTCGTGCAGGGGGCAAAAATCGAGATCGATTGTGTGGCGTGTCTGCCGGATTGAAAACTGGTTGCGGAAGGGGCGAACGTGGCACGGGCATCTTGCCCGTGGTCTTGAATTGTGCGCGCCGGTGGTCGCTGGAGCGGCAAGACATGGGCTGGAAGCCCATGCCACGGGATTATTTGGGCACATCGAGGATTTCAATGGGGCCGCCGCACCCGTCGTCGTAACGGATCGCGGTCAGAACGGCCTGTTCGGCGAGCTCGCGGGCGCTGCTGACCCGCGATGACAGGGCGTGAAGCGCGCCGTAGGCGTATTGCGAGCCGCTGCCGATGGCGCAGAACTCCCGATGCCGCCAGACCGTCAGATTGCCGTGGACGTCGAATATGCCGTGGCGGTTGGCCAGCAGGAATGACGAATCGAGATCGCCGAACGGCGAATCGGCCCCCTCGCGTTGTTCGCGGACGAACGGATAGCGGGCCCGCAGCGTCTTCCAAAACCGCAGGAAGAATTCGAAGATCATCTCCTCGCTCTTCAACGCCGCGCCGCGCTGCTTGGCGAGGTAGTGCGCGAATATATTCTGATAGACCGACCACCCGGCCAAACCGATCAGGTTGGAACCGAAACGGCGGATTTTCGACCGGCCGACGAGGTTCTCGGTGTAGTCTTTTTGCGGCCCGGTCAAATAAAGGGTGTCGGCGGCCATGCAGGTACGCCCGCGTTTGGTGACGGCGACGACGACGGACATCGAGTTCTCCTGATAGAATCGGGGAACCGTCGGACGCACGGCGACCGGCGATGGCACCTTATCCGACGGCGGCGGCCGAACGTCAAGGGGAAACGCGGGAAAGGCGAAACGTCGAAAAGCGAAAGGTGAAAGGTGCGGCGGTCGAAGTGGGGCAGGGTGGCGAAATGAACAGGCGAGTCGTCCGAACCTGCCGCGCGGTTGCCGTCAGCCTGGTCGTCGGGCTGACGGCGCCGGCGGCGCGGGGCGAGACCATCACCGTGTCGGCCGCGGCCAGCCTGACCGACGCCATGAACGCGATCCGCGATTCGTTCGTGCGCGAGCACCGCGCCATCACCGTGGATTTGAATTTCGGCGCGTCCAATCACCTGCAACGGCAGATCGAGGCCGGCGCCGGACGCGGCGTGGACGTATTTGCGTCGGCGGGTGACGCGCCGATGGATGCGTTGATTGCGACCGGGCTGGTCGACGCGGCCGATCGTCACGTGTTCGCCATCAACACCCTGGTGCTGGTCTGTCCACCCGAAAATCCGACCGAAATCGCGTCGTTTGACGCATTGACGCGCGATTCAGTTCGCCGAATCGCGCTGGGGGCGGCGGAAACGCCTGTGGGACGATACAGCCGGCAATCGTTGGAACATTTGGGGATATCAGGCGCCGTCGAAAAGAAAGTGGTCTACGCGATCCACGTCCGGCAGGCGCTCGATTACGTCATGCGCGGAGAGGTCGACGCCGCGCTCGTTTTCGCGACGGACGCTGCGTCGGCAGGAAGTGGCGTCGTCGTCGCGGCGACGGCCGATCCGTCGTGGCACGAACCGATCCGGTATCCGATCGCGGTGTTGCGGAATAGCGCGCACCCGGCGGCGGCGCGGGCGTTCACGGCGTTCGTCCTGTCCGGCGCGGGGCAGCTCGTGCTGCACACGCATGGATTCGGGTCGGCGTCGAGCGGCACGAACGACGGCGTGGCGTCAATGGACGAAGTGAACCCGCCGGCGGAGTCGGTCACGGGGTATCCGGCGTCGAATGTCGGTGACATGGGACTGAATGGGCATGAATCCCGCGGCGGCGGATGGCGCGACATCTGGACGGCGATGAAGCTCTCGATCATCGCGTCCGTCGGGGCGATGGTAATTGTCGTGCCGGTGGGAACGGCATTGGGATTGTTGCTGTCGCGGCGGCGATTCATCGGGCGGGAACTGCTCGACGCGGTGCTGACGTTGCCGATGATCCTGCCCCCGACGGTGACGGGATACTATCTGATCGTGTTGTTCGCGTCGGCGTCGCCGGTCGGGCGATTGCTTGAATCAGCGACGGGAATTCGCGTCGTTCTGACCATGTGGGGGGCGACAATGGCGTCGGCCGTGGTCGCCCTTCCGCTGATGGTTCGGTCGGCACGGGCGGCGTTTGACGGCGTGGATCGCGACATGGAATTGGCGTCGTACACGCTGGGCAGGCGGCGTGTGCGGACGTTTTGGGCCGTGACCCTGCCGCTGGCCCGCAACGGCCTGCTGGCCGGGGCGGTCTTGAGTTTCGCCCGGGCGATCGGCGAATTCGGAGCCACGTTCATGCTCGCGGGGATCATCCCCGGCCGGACCATGACCATGCCCAGCGCCATTTTTCACGCATTCACCAACCACGACGACGGCATGGTTCAGACGTTGGTGTTGATTCTGACGCTGTTTTCGGTGGCCGTCATCTACCTGACAAACCGCTTGAATGTGCGTTTGACCGTTCGGGCCGCGGAATAACCGACCATGTTGGTTGTCGACATTCAAAAACGCATCGGGACCATCGACTTGACCGTGCGGTTCGAGCACCGCGCGGGCATTCTGATCCTGTTCGGCCCGAGCGGCGCCGGCAAGACGACGACGCTGCGCGTGATCGCGGGCATGGATCGTCCGGACAGCGGCGAGATCGCATTGGACGGTCGGACGATGTTCTGCGGTCGGCGGGGCATCAACGCGGCCGTTCAATCGCGGCGCTTCGGGTTCATTTTTCAACACCACAACCTGTTCCCGCACATGACCGTCCGGCAGAACATCGCCTACGCGGCCAACGACGCCGCGCCCATCGCGCATTGGCTGGATCGATTCAACGTGGGGCATCTCGCCGACCGCTATCCGGCGCGATTGTCGGGCGGCGAGAAGCAGCGCGTCGCATTGATCCGCTCGCTGGCCGCCCAACCGCGATTGCTATTGCTGGACGAACCGATGTCATCGGTCGATGTGGCCACGCGGCAGGTGCTGATGGAGGAACTACGCGCCGTTCAGCGCGACACCGGCGTCCCGATGATCTACGTGACCCACGAGATCGCGGAGGCCTATCGCCTCGGCGATCGGGTGCTGGTGCTGGACCGCGGGCGGGTGATTCATGACGGCGTGCCCATCGACGTGTTGCAGACCCCGACGAGCAGTTCGTTGGCCGGCTTGTCCGGCGCCGAAAACATTATTCGCGGCGTGGTCGACGCCCATCATCCCGACGACGACACCACCGACCTGCGCGTCGATGGCGTCGTGCTGCACGTCCCGCACTGCTCGACCGCCGTCGGATCGCCCGCCGTCGTCGCAGTCCGGCCGGAAGACATTCTGATCGCCCGCCACGCGGTGACCGAAACCAGCGCCCGCAATCAACTCCGCGGTGTCGTCGTCGGCATTCAGCAGGATCGCCTGCCGCTGGTCCGCGTAAAGATTGAAAACGGCCCGACGCTCCGCGCCCGCGTCACCCGGCGTTCGATCGCATCGCTGGAACTAAACCAGGGCGCGACGGTGTACCTGGTGATCAAGGCCTGGGCGTTTCACGTGGTCGATGACGAGATCACTCACGATCCCTCACCGTTGAAATGATCTCCCCGATTGGGGCAATGGCGAATTGCTGCCCTGAACGCAAACGGCTACGATATTGGTCCGGGCGACGCGGAGGGTTCCGATGGCTTTGGACCTGATAGTCACTAGCAAGAAGCTTGCGAAGCTATTGAAGCAAGCTGCCCAGCTGTGTGAATTCGACGGGGACTACGCTCCAGCTAAACCGGCCTTCGATGATGTAATCTCTCATTTCAATCATCACATTCGTGAACTCCGCAAAGCCCATCCAGCGCATTTCGCTGAGGTCGAGGCGCTGACGTCGTTACCTCGCATGGGCGGCGATCTATTAGTCTGCAATCGGATTGAATATGTTCTGGAGGCGATCACCCAATTGATACAGACTTCCGAGAAGTCCGCGATTGGCGAGGCGGCCAAACGGGCTTCGGCAGTGACCAGGGAGCAAATCGGGCCCTGGACAATCGTGAAGCAACTACCCGGCGGAGGGCAAAGCACAACATGGCTTGTTATTGGGGATGAGAGCTTGGGCGATGAACGATTCGTTTTGAAGCGGCTGCGAGGCGACGACTCCAAGGCCTTAAACCGCTTCAAATCCGAGATCGAAGCGTGCAAGAGCTTGAACCATCCGAACATTGTGAAGATTGTTGACTATACACTTGACGGAGCTCCGCCATACATGGTTAGCGAGTTCTGCGAGTCAGGGGCGCTCGACCACTATCCGCGGTTGAATACAATGAGCGAACTGGAACGGCTTCGGCTGTTCGCAAGCATATCCGAAGGCGTAGCGTGCGCGCACGACCGCAAAATCGTGCATCGGGACTTGAAGCCGGGAAATATCTTCGTTCGCGGCGATGGCGCGCGCGTTGTCGGTGACTTTGGAATATGCTTTCTACAAGATGGTCATTTACGCGACACGTCCACAAACGAGCGCGTCGGACCAAGGTACTTCATGGCTCCCGAACTGGCGGAAGGGCGGGCAGACCCCATCATGCCCGCTTCCGATGTCTACTCCCTCGGCAAGCTCCTGTATTGGTTGATGCGTAACGACGGCCGCATTTTCGATCGCGAAAGGCATCGGCTTCCAGAATGGGACTTGACGAAGACAATGCCGTCAACGGCGACGACGCTCGTATACGATTTGCTGGACAAGTGCATTGTGGAGAGCCCCGGCGCACGGATTCCATCGGCCCGTGGAGTGGCCGATCAAACCCATACGATTGTTCAACGACTTGAAGCCGGTGGGCGACCGACAGACTTGGGTGTTCCGTCGCGGTGCGTATGGTGTGGGATGGGCGAATACAAGGTCCACGCGGACGACGAATATGTGACGAAGCAGGACTACAACAGCCGTCACGTCGAAGACCTTGGACTAAAGTCCGAAGGAGATGGCAATTCTTCCTGGATTATCTTGATTTGCAATTACTGCGGGAATATCCAGATGTTTCGTCCGGGCTTTTTGCATGTTCGCCAAAATTGGAGACGTCCCTGATCTGGTCGGGTGGCCCATTCTTTGCGATAGCAAAGCGTGGGGTCACGATGCTCGAACGGAGCGGGCGGCGTCCAGGCGTGAAACGTGTACGATTCCATTCGTCACGAGGCGTTGTGGATTGGTCACACCGGTCGAATACCACCGCTGGCCCCCGTCGTCGTCGCGTCGAATCATCGTAACCCGGCGACGCATACGCCGCCGCATCGCTGCGCGATGGACGGGACGCCCGGCACTCGGATGAAATCCGCGGACTTCGGCGTGTCGGCCGTGCAACCCATCAGGCCGAAGGCCTGTTCGTTCGTAGCCGGGGGTGGAGGTCGCGGGAGCGACCGACACCCCCGGAATGCCGCCCGCGTAGAATCCGACCCCGTAGGGGTCGTCGTGGCGTCGTGCGTTGGGTTGTCGTAATGACGACCACCCCGTCGGGGTGGAATGGACTGCGACGATCGACGTACCGGGGGTCGCGTTGCGCTTGACCCCCGGCTACGGACGACGAGACCTTCGGCCTCGATGCTACGAAGCGAACGGGTTAATGATTTCGAGGTCTCCGGGCGGGGGTCGGCCCGGGAGGTCCTCGGTATACAGACGCGTGACACCCGCCTCCAGACACGCGCCGACCAGCATCGCGTCCCAGAACGACCACTGCTGTTCGACGTGCAGCACGCGAGCGCGTTGGAGCACGGTCGGCGACGGAACAATCAGCCCGTAGGTCTCCACGAATTGGGCGAGCAAGTTCCAGGCTTGGACCGGCGCAAGTCCATGCGCTGCGAGCTTGCGCGAACTGGCCACGAATTCGGCGGCCGCCTGCCACAGCAAGACGCCGTCGGGAGCGCCGTGCAGCACTTGCGTGGCGATCGATTGTTTTCGGGCGTCGCGAGCGTCCGCGGCATAAAGTAGGATGTTGGTGTCGAAGGTGACGATCACCGTTCGTGCAGCTCGTCGCGCGAAGGATAGGGGCCGCCGTGCGAAAACGTGCTGTTACTCAGGCTGTCCAGGAGCCGATTCATCGCGGCCGCCCGATCGTCCGCGGGCGACCCGTCGATCGGCTCAATGGCCAGCCGCACCCGCTGCCGTTCGGGGAGCTGCAGGGCTTCCAACGGCTTCAGGACGCCGCCGGTGAAGATGGCCTCCACGTATTGGGTCATACCCGAATGATACGGCGCAGGGCGGACCAAGTCCACGTGATTCCGCCGTATCGGCCTGAGCGAGACGCGCGCCGCGGTTGATATCGCTGCGACTCGCGGCCGCCAGCCGATTTCGTCGGCTCGCCGGCCGGTTTCAGAACCCCGGACGAAAGTCCGGGGCCGAACGGAGTGGACGCACGGCTCCCGCAGACGACGTGCAGCGGTCCCCTACGGCCCGCCACTTGCGTGGCGGGTTCTGATAGTTCGCTCCGAAGCGATAATCCGTGCGAGGAATGTTCAAGGCGACGTCGAATTGCGGTCTCAACACCGGCGGGTCAGGTCGATGCAGGCGCCTGCGGCATCAATTCGACCACCAACTCGCGAACTCGCGCCGCCGCCCGGTCCGCCGGAATCTTCTGGACTTCCCCGTCGCGGCGGAGGCCGATCTCGACCACGCCGTCGGCCAGCGCCCGCTTGCCGACCGTGACGCGAATGGGGTTGCCGATCAGGTCGGCGTCCTTGAATTTGACGCCGGGACGCTCGTCGCGGTCGTCGAGCAAGACGTCCACGCCCGCAGCCTCCAGTTCGTCGTGCAAGCGCGCGGCACAGCCCATGACGGCCTCGTCGCGAACGTCCAACGCGCAGATGTGAACGCTGAACGGGGCGATGGTCACCGGCCAGATGATGCCGTTCTCGTCGTGAAACGCCTCGATCGCGGCGGCCATGATGCGGTTCAAGCCCATTCCGTAGCAGCCCATGATGAACGGCGCCGACTTGCCGTTGGTATCGAGATAGTGGGCGTGCATCGCGTCGGAATACTTGGTGCCCAGTTTGAACACGTGCCCGATCTCGATGCACTTGTCGAACGCCAGCGGCGAGCCGTCCACCGACCGATCGCCCGCGACCGCGGTGCGTATGTCGCCCGATTCCGTGATGACGAAATCGCGGCCCGCATTGACCCCGGTCAAGTGGTAATCCGTCTTGTTCGCGCCCGTCACCGCGTTGTGCATCACCGTGACGGCCTGATCGACGATGACCCGCGCGTTCAGTTTCACCGGCCCGGCAAAACCGACCTTCGCCCCCGTCGTCTTCTCGATCTGCTCCGGCGTGGCCGGCGCCAGCCCCTTGACGCCCGCGACGCGGCGGAGCTTGGCCTCGTTCACCTCGTGATCGCCGCGGACCAGTGCCATCAGAATACCGTCGGCGTGCTGATAAACGATCGACTTGATCATCCGCGCCGGCTCGCACTTCAGCAGCCGCGACACATCGTCGATCGTCGACCGCCCGGGCGTGTGAACTTCCGCCAGCGGATCAAGACCGGCGCACCCGCTATCAGGCAGCGGCGCGACGGCCGCCCGTTCCACGTTGGCCGCGTACTTGCCGTCTTCCGAACGCACCATGTAATCCTCGCCCGCGTCCGTCACCACCATGAACTCGTGCGAGGCGTCGCCGCCGATCGGCCCCGACTCGGCCTCCACCGCCCGAAACGGCAACCCGCACCGCGTAAACACGCGGCAGTAAGCCCGGTACATCTTGTCGTACGCCACGTCCAACCCGGCCAAATCGGTGTCGAACGAATACGCGTCCTTCATCAGGAATTCGCGGGTCCGCAGCACGCCGCTTTTCGGCCGCGGCTCATCGCGGAACTTGGTCTGTATCTGATAGAAATTGATCGGCAACTGCTTGTAGCTGTGTACGTACGCCCGGGCGATGTCGGTGATGACCTCCTCGTGCGTCGGACCCAGCACCGTCCCCTTGCGGAACGCCTTGTCCGGCAGGTGGACCAGCGTCGACCCCATCGCCTCCACCCGCCCCGATTCCTGCCACAATTCCACCGGCTGCATCGCCGGCATGTGCAGCTCGATCGCCCCGGCCGCGTTCATCTCCTCGCGGATGATCGCCGTCACCTTCTGCAGGCTGCGATACCCCAACGGCAAATAGGCATACGAACCGGCCGCCACCTGCCGCAGCATCCCCGCCCGGATCATCAAAACGTGCGACGGCACCGCCGCGTCGTGGGGCGTCTCCTTGGTCGTGGGAATGAAAAACCGCGTCCAGCGCATGCCGCGACAAATAGCGGCCCCACCGATCGTTGGCAAGCCCGGACGCCCCGCCATCGCTACCGCGTGATCCGGTTGGTGCGTCCCGGTTTTTGCGATGGTTGCAGGCGTCGATCATGCGGGTAGAATTGAGCGTCACGCCCGGCCGGGGCAAATCGGCCGGCGTCGGTTCAATCTCGCCGTGCATAATTGAACCGACCTGAACCGGAGAGGTGGCTGAGCGGCTGAAAGCAACGGTTTGCTAAACCGTCGTACTGGTTTAAACCGGTACCGCGGGTTCGAATCCCGCCCTCTCCGTTTGGCGTCGCAAGGTCTCGCCATTCGCCGCTCTTTCCGGCGAAAGAACCCGTTCCCTTGATATGACACCTTGCGGCACTCGCCGACCGTCTGTCGTCACACGCCGCGCCCTTTCGCACGGTTTGGCGTCCCAACTGCGGGGATAACTGCGGGGGTCGGGTGTCATAGGTTCCCGTCGCTCGTTGCCGTTCGCGGTCCGGCGTTCCCGGCGACAAGTTCGGCAGCACCGTCAATGCGTCGGATCGTGCGTCGATGCGCCACCCGACGACGCCTGGCGGGGATCAACCGCCGTCCCGTCGCGGGGAATTGTAAACCGACCGAATCGTGTGGCAACAACCGTCCCGCGTGCGGCGTGCGCGCGTGAAGTGATCCATCACGGCCTACGGCAGCAAGTCACGCGGCCGGACCCCCAGCGCCTTGGCCAGCTTGGCGATGTTCACCACGGCGACGTTGCGTTCCCCCCGTTCGATGCCCCCGATGTAGTTGCGGTGCAGCCCCGACTCGAACCCCAGCCGCTCCTGCGACCACCGTTTCCGGCCCCGCAGCCGCCGCACCCGCTCCCCGACTTGCGATTTGATGTCCCCCGTCGCCATGACGGCTTGACATCACACTTATGAGTTGCCAAGCTATCTACACACGATGAGTGTGATCCCGTCCCCCCGGTCGCCGACGCAATGGCCCTTGCCCGCCGACAGCTTATCGGAATCGCCGCGGTCGCCGCCGTCGTCGTCGGTTTCGGGGCGTGGCGGCTGATTTCGGCCGGGAACGCCCGGCACGTGGCCCCCGACACCGCGGCCTACGTGGCCTCATCCATCCGCGAACCCTTCCACTTGCCGAATTGCCGCTGGGCGGAGAAGATCAGCCGCGCCAATCTCGTCGGCTACGCGTCCCGTGACGACGCCCTCGCCGACGGCCATCGGCCCTGCAAGGTGTGCCGACGATGATGCCTAGCGCGCATCCATTTTCGCCGGCAGCGAAGGGTAATTGCCAAAGTCGGGCCAATAATCTTCGCTTGCCGGAACCCGCCAGTGGTTGCGCTAGCTTGAATTTCGACAAGCATCGCTGTAGACTCGCCTTGAACACCGAATTCCGTCCGAACGCCACTCTAGGTAGAATTGTCGCGAGAGATGAATCGTCCGATCGGCAGCACAATTGAGCATGTCGTTTGGCTTGCCGCCGCGTGTTCGACGATCACCGGTTGCGGTATCGGGATCGATCCAAGCGGATCAGACCAGCAGTTCCCGGCGGTCGGAACGCCGATTCCAGCGGAGGGCGAACCGGTTTGTCCTTCCGCACAACAGACTCTTAACGAAGCAGTTCGGTCGGTCTACGCAATCATGGTCGTTTATGCCACAGGCCCCAACACGGGTGACGAAGTGACCGTCTTCATCGGTACAGCCTTCGCTGTCAGCCACTTTCGCCTGGCCACGGCGGCCCACGTTGGGCTCGCGATTCTGCATAATGAACTACCAGTCAAGATGGTCCTCGGCGTCCAAGCCGGAACAGGGTCCGTCATCGAAATCACGGGTGTGGCCGTCCACCCGGCGTACGTCGACGAAGAGCTTCTCTCCACGCCCGACGTCGCAATTCTGGAAACATTTGACGGCTTGACCGATCGCCTACCTCTCCGGTCGCCCGATGAAACTGTCGCTCTCGCCCTCGCCGATCCTATATACTTGGCAGGATTCCCCGGCGACGTTGACGACGTTTTTGTAATCGTCCCCGGCACGAACGTTCCGCAAGCAACGGCTCTTACCGGGACGATCACGTCGCTACGATCATTTGACGACAACGTCGCCGTCGATCCCGATAACACCGACATCATTCAGTATCAGATTCCTACATCTCCCGGCACAAGTGGATCGCCCTTGCTTCATTGCGGCCACGTAATTGGGGTGCACACCGCGGGAACTGATGTCGCCTCAAACAAGTTCGGAATTCATGTGAAGTTTCTGAATGATCTACTTAACGCTGTCCTCAACCGTACAGTCCCACTCACGCCTTTGCCGCCTCCGCCGCCGGACTACTCCGGCACTTTCAACTGCGATGCCCTTGATCTGGCTGGTGCTTTCTCGCACACCTTTTATATTGATTCGGAGCGTCACGGCGCCGTGCATGGTGAGAGTTGCTGGAACGATGCGAACCCACCACTACGTGGATCCGTCGATGATTACGGAAGGGTAACCTTTGCCGATGAAACCGTGAGTATTACCGATTTTGCATACGAGGGGTTCATCAATCCGGCATCTGAAACGGCTTCCGGCGAGTATTACAGAGACGGACTCCTTTCAGGCACTTGGCTGGGATCGCTTTACGTTCACCGTCCCGGAATTCCGAACCCCTACGAAATTTGCGATGCGACCGGTCGGATTGATGGAAGCTGGAATGTGACGGCGACCATTGACGGGGAAGCCATTAGCTTCTGCCTTACGATCGCTGATGGTCGGGTGACCGAATTCTTCGATGGTTGTTCCGCCGCGAATGAACTCCTTTCGTCTACGGAAGTCGTTTTTAATGGCGAGTCATTCGAACTGAAGTTTAGCACTCTGGTGGGATCGCTGGGATTCGCCGAGATCGAGCTGTTCGGAACAAAGCGCGGCGCGCTCTCGTATGACGTTCGGATTTCAATTGCATTCGTCGCCAATCACATTGGCGCCATGGGCGTGATGACCCGATTGTAATGCGACTGCCCGGAACTGATCGTATTGCCGACGCTTTGCCACGGTGCCGCATTACTCACGTTTGGCCTCATGTCACGACGCTCCCGAATTCACGCGCCCCCGGAATGTCGTACCCCCTTCGCCGCAGTTCGTCCCAAATCCGCCGGCGGAATTCGCTTTTGCGCTCCCGGTCCGGTTCGGCGTCGGCGTCGATATCAATGGGTAGGCCCATCCGATCCTGCCACCGTGGTACAAGCTCGTTCACGGCGCGGATGATGGCCTCGTGCGCCAGCGCCCGCCGCGACGCGAAACGCGTTTCCAGCTGTTCGACCCGGTTCATCCGCGTGGCCATGACCCGCTCTCGTGACGCCCGACTTCCCGCCCCTCGCGCCGTCCGAATTCCACGCCTTCCCGGAGCCGGTCCTCAAGCTGTTCGATGCGTCGCGCCGCCGTCGTTTCCAGATCGGTGATGCGCCGTTCCGGTTCCGCGGCCTTGCGCAGCCGCGTGCCCAGTTCCAGAATGGACCGCGCCGCGGCCAACATCGTGGCATGGGCGTCCCGCCCATGTCTTCACGTGCAGGATGCCCGTGCCATCGCCCGTGCCGCGTTGGCCAGCTCCCGAAAACCCGGTTCACTCGACGCCGCGCAGAGGTTGGACGCGATGGTCGGCGGATGCGGGACGAGACGATCCCGGTCCGCTAACATCATCGTCATGACTCGCATGGTCGTCGTCATTCTTTTGTTCGCGGGAGGCGCGGTCGGCTGGCTGTCGTGGCAACAGTCGCGACCGCGGCCGTTCGTCGTCTCGGGATTCGTGGAGGCCGATCCGGTCCGCGTCGGCTCGCGCGTCGGCGGTCGCATCGCCGAGGTCTGGATCGAGGAAGGCCGGCGTGTGCAGCCCGCCGAAAAACTCTTCCGCATCGACCCGTTCGATCTTCGTGAACGGCTGGCCCGCGCCGAGGCCCAGCTCGCCGCCGCCCGGGCCGAGCATGCCCGGCTCGCCGCTGGTTTCCGCCCTGACGAAATCGAGCAGGGCCGCGCCCGGCGCGACCAGGCCGCCGCCGCGCTCGACAAGCTCGTCGCCGGACCGCGTCCCCGCGAAATCGAGATCGCCCGCGAGCAGCTCAACGTCGCGAAGGCCAATCTCGACCTCGCCCAATCCGAATTCGACCGCATCGTCGGTCTTCGCGAACAGGCCCAGGCCGCGCAAACCGAATACGACCGCGCCGTGCGGGCGCTGAAGGCGGCGCAGGCTCAGATCGCCGCTACCGGACAACAACTCGCCCTGCTGGAAGAGGGCACGCGCTCGGAAGACATCGCCCAGGCGCGGGCCGCGCTCGCCGAGGCCGACTCCGCGCTCCGCCTGGTCTCGGAAGGATTTCGCAAGGAGGAGATCGACAAAGCCGCCGCCGAAGTCGCCGCGGTCCAGGCCGAGGTCGCCGCCGCCCAACAGCAACTCGGTGAACTGATTGTTTCGTCGCCGTGCGACTGCGTCGTCGAGGCCATTCAATTGCGACCCGGCGACCTGGTGGCGCCCAACGCGCCGGCCGTCACGCTGCTCGACCTCGGCCAAATGTGGGTTCGCGCCTACGTGCCCGAATCGCGCCTCGCGCTGGTTCGACTCGGTCAGCGGGTGCCCATTCGCGTCGATGGGCTGGATGGAACACGTTTCGCGGCGCACGTTTCCTACATCGCCCGCGACGCCGAGTTCATTCCCCGCAACGTCCAGACCCCCGAGGAACGCAGCAAGCAGGTCTTTCGCGTCAAGGTAACGCTCGACGAAGGCCTCGACCGGCTCCGCGTGGGCATGTCCGCCGACGTCCTGTTCGACGAGGCCGATCCGCCATGAGCGTCTTGCGTGCCAAGGTCCGCTCGACGACTTCCGTCCAACGCCGTCGCAGGGTAATGATGGGTTGTGAGCGCCATCGACCTCAACGACCCCAAGGCCCCGGTGATTGAAACCCACGGCCTGACCCGCCGCTTCGGCGATGTCGTCGCCGTCCGCGACGTGACCTTCGCCGTGCGCCGGGGCACGATCTTCGGCCTGCTCGGTCCCAACGGCGCGGGCAAGTCCACCATCATCCGCATGTTGTGCGCCGTACTGCGTCCGAGCGACGGCCGCGCCTCCGTACTCGGCGTCGATGTCGCCTCCGACCCCGAAGCCGTCAAACGCCGCATCGGCTACATGTCCCAGAAGTTCAGCCTCTACGCCGATCTCAGCGTGGTGGAGAACCTTCGTTTCTACGGCCGCATCTACGGCCTGACGCCCGATCGCCTGCGGCGCCGTGAACGCGAAGTTCTGGACATGATGGGCGTCGGGGCGTTTTCCGACCGCCTCGCCGGGCAGTTGTCCGGCGGGTGGAAGCAGCGTCTCGCGTTGGCCTGCGCCATGATCCACGAGCCGGAAGTGCTCTTTCTTGACGAACCCACTGCGGGCATCGACCCCGTCGCGCGGCGGGAATTGTGGGACCTGCTCTTCGACCTCGCCCACCGCGGAGTGACCATGCTGGTCACCACTCATTACATGGACGAGGCCGAACGCTGCGGCGACGTCGGGTACATTTACCGCTCGCGGCTCATCGCCCTCGGCCGGCCGGAGGAGCTCAAGGCCTCCCCGCGGGTGACACCATATGGCACTTCACGGCACGAAATCGCCTGCCGCGACCTGACCGGGGCCCTCGCCCGCGCCCGCGGCGTGTCCGCCGTTCGCGACGCCACCATCTTCGGCGACGTGCTGCACGTCCTCGCCGACGACACGCTTTCCCCGGCGCAGCTCGTCACGCAACTGGCCCCCGGCGATCCAGCCGCCTCTTCCCGGTCGATCCACCCCACCCTCGAGGATGTCTTCGTCACCCTGACCCGCGCCGAATCCCGCGAGGACGCCGCATGAACGGCTTTTTCGCCATCCTGCTCAAGGAGCTCGCCCACATCCGCCGCGACCGGAGCACGATTTTCTTCGCGTTTCTCGTTCCCGCGCTTCAGCTCACCATCTTCGGTTACGCCATCGACGTCACCATCGAAAACATCCCCGTCGTCGTGTTCGACCTCGACGGCCGTCACGACAGCCGCGCCCTCGTCGACGCCGTACGCAACACCCGCACCTTCCGCATCGCCGAGCGCGTCCACGACCGCGAGTCGTTCGACCGGGCGCTCAGCGCCGGCCGGGCGAAGACCGGCATCATCATTCCCGCCGACTATTCCGAAAACCTGCTCCGCGGCCGACAGGCCCGCGTGCAGGTGCTCATCGACGGCAGCGATTCGACGGTGGCCATGACCGCGGTCAACACCATCGCCCTGCTCACCACGCGCCTGTCGCAGGAGCGCGGTCGCGCCGTCGGCGAATCCCTTCAGGTCAGCGCCGCCCGCGACGAAACCGGCGCCGCCGTCCTGCCCATCGAGGCCCGCACCCGGCTCCTGTACAATCCCGACCTGCAAAGCTCCCATTTCTTCGTCCCTGGACTGGTGGCCGTCATTCTGCAACTCGTGCTCCTGTTCCTCACCAGCTTCTCGATCGTCGGCGAGCGCGAACGCGGCACGCTCGAACAGCTCTTCGTCACGCCCGTCGGACGCGCCGGGCTGCTGTTCGGCAAGCTCGCCCCCTACACGGTCATGGCGTTTCTGGAAATGCTCGGCGTGCTCGTGCTGATGACCACCGTCTTCGGCGTGCGTATCGCCGGCAGCCTGCCGTTGCTGCTCGCCATCGGTCTGCTGTTCATCGTGACCGTGCTGGGCCTGGGGCTGCTCATCTCCACCATCGCCGCGACGCAACTGCAGGCCATGCAGTTCGCGTTCATCATCATGCTGCCGTCGGTGCTGCTGTCGGGTTTCATGTTCCCGCGGGCGGAGATGCCGTTGCCGATCTATCTCGTCACCTTCGCCATTCCCGTGACCTATTTCATCGAAGTGCTTCGGGGCATCATCCTCCGCGGAGCAGACGCGGCCGATCTCCTGCCGCACGTCGCAGGACTGTTCGCGTGTTGCGTAGCGGTGTTGACGCTGGCCATGACCCGCTTCCGCAAACAGCTCGACTGACTCGCGCCCCTGGCGAAGCGCCAGTGACACTTTCTGACACTCATGTCACTCCTCGCGCGCTCGACGGGCGAACACGAGCGCCCGAACTGCGCACACCCGCGCGCCCGACCCGCGTACGGCCAAGCGCGCAGCCACCCCCACCGACAATTCGGGACTCTTTCCGACAGTCCCCACCACGCGCGCAACCATTGATGATCCAACAACTTACGTGTTCACCCCGTACGCAGGATGCGCATGGCGGCTCAATTGAGACAGAGTCTGGCATTTTGGTCCCGAACGTGCTAGACTTCCGTCGCGGTTCGATACGAATCGTTGCAATCCGGTTGGAGCCGTCCGAACGCCCGCGCGAAACGTCGCGCGTGCCCGGTTGGAACGGCGGCGGACGGGCAGCAGGGACACACGGTCCTTTTCGCTGCCTGTCGCAGCGCATTGTTTCCCAGGTTGGCTGGCATCCTCGTGGTTGGGACTGATGCACAGGGGTCTGCGTCTGCGCTTGTGCATCGACGGGGGATGTCTTGGGGCGCGGGTGCGCCTCATGGGAATATGGAGGAAGACGCATGCGAATCGATCGATGGAGAAACAAGAAATTCATACTGACCTTGGTCACCGCCACCGCGGCGTTTGCGGGGGCCGATGCCGTCGGACAGCGAGCGAGTAAGGGGACTCGCGACCTCGACCCCGACGCCGTCGCCACCCCCACCGGCGGCCCTTCGATCGCCGGTGAAAACGCCCTTTCCTGCACCTTTCATGATGGTCTCTGTCCCGACCAGACCACGCCCTGCAGCGCCAACCCCGATTGTGCCGGCATCGGCTCGGGAATCTGCGCCCTCGGCATCGCGGGAGATGAAAACACCTACGGCACCAACCCCGACGGGCAGCTCATCGGCGATCGCTCCGACCTGACCGAGGGAGCGGCCAACACCGGGGCCTCCCCGTTGGCCGAGGACTTTCGGTTCCTCACCCTGGGTGACGTGACGCAGATTGAATGGACGGGGTACTACCGCATTTTCAACAACCCCGGTTTCGCCGATTGCACCGTCGCCGACACGCAGTTCGGGGATCGGTTCACCGTCGCCATCCTCGCCGACGACGGCAACGGCCTGCCCGACGGCAACAACATCCTCTTCCAGGATTCGCAGGCGGCCACGCCCGCTCGATTCGTAACCGGCGTCGACGAGGGGCTGGCCATCGACAACCGCCTGATTCGCCGTAATTCGTATAACTTCCCCGCGGGCAGCGAGTTCGAAATCACCAGCGTCGCCCGCCGTTTCCTGGTCGTGGTCAACGACACCACGCCCACCAGCGGCGTCGAGAACTGCAACTGGTTCTGGCGCTCGGGGCCGCCGGGCAACGGGACCTATTTTTTAACCGACGAGGCCGACCTGGAAGGCAACTGGGAGGGCACGGTCTTCGATGAAGACCTCAGCTACTGCATTGGCTACAACAGCTCCGGATCCCTCGAATTGCAGCCCGGCGTCGAAGCCGTGGCCCTCGGGCCGCCCGACAATGATTCGCTGTGTTGCGACATTCGCATCACCGTGCAGAACCGCAGCTTCACCGTGGCAGGCCCCGGCCCGCTGGCCATCAACGAATTCTACGTCGCCGTCAACAAGGGCGACGGGCCGGCCACCTGCGAGGCGCTTTCCGACGTATTCCCGCCCGCGGGCTGGACGTTGTCGCTCTGCGAGGGTTGGTCTGGTGGCCAGACCGTGTTGCACTTCACCGGCGGCACGCTCGTTGAGCAGGAAAAGGTGTCCTTCATCATCCGCACGCGCATTAACGACAACATCGTCGACCCTGTGCAGGTCGAGGAGGAAGTCACCGGCAATATCCTCATGGAGGAAATCCCCGCCCGCGGCATCCGCGCCTGGGCCACCAAGGACGATGTCCTAGTCGGTTGCGGCGGCGGACCCAACGTCGGCCCGCAGGTCGGAGGCCTCGGCGAATGGGGACCCGGCGATAATGGTCTGTGCGCCCTCGTCCCGGTTCCATCCGCGTCGACTTCCGGCAAGATGGCCTTGGCCGCCCTGCTCATCGCCGGCGGCCTGTTCCTGGTCTTGCGTTCGCGAGAAGTGCGTATCGTCTGATGCGGCGTCGGGACCGCCGTCGGGAAACCGGTGGCGGACCAGACACCGTCTTGTGTTCGTCGCCTCGGGTTTGCGGGTGAGGGAGTTCGGTGAGCGAGAGTCTTGAGCGGCGGCACCGGCGACCGGGCAAACCCGAGGCGGCGACATTCTTGAGCGGATGATCAGACCCGCCTCGTAGATCCATTCACTGGTTGGAGTGACGCGATTGCGCCTGGGCGGAGATTGAGCCGCCTCCAGGGGGCCGTGCGTACCGGAACCCCGGATCGCGGTCGCGGCGTTGGTGCGATGGCACGATCCGCCGCGAGTCTGATGTTGGTTGCGGCTTTTGACGAGTGAATTGGTTCAATAACTCTCTGGAGGAACGTGGGTCATGTCGGAATTGAAGCACAATACGAGAGGTATTTTTATCATGGCCGTGGCTGTCGGAGCCACTTGGCTCGTCAGTTTCCCGGCGGATGGGCAAATGCGTAGTTTTGAGGGCGTCCAAGTCGCGCCGCCGATCGACCATGTCGTTCCGGCGCCGGGCACGCCGCGCTCGGACGTGGTGATCCGACCCCTGGCGGCGGGCGGTGTGTGCGTGAACAGCGGCGATTGCTCGGAGCCCACGCCGATCTGCAACACGGGAATCGGCATGTGCGTTGATTGCCTCACGAACGCGAATTGTTCCGAGCCCAACGGCGTGTGCGATATCCTGAACGGCCTGTGCGTCGACTGCCTCGACTCGCCGACTCCCCAGTCGTGCCAGACGAACGAATTGCACGACTCGACGGCCCCGAATACAACGATTTGCGGGTTCTCGGACACGACCGCGCCCGGTGGATCTCAGCGCATCACCGACAATTTCATTCTGACCAGTAACGGCGAGATCCGCAGCGTTACCTGGCTGGGTATCATGACTCAGCCGGTCGGTCCAAACTTCGTCGATTGCACGCCGGGCATTTCGCTACCCGCCCAGGATCGCTGGACGATCCGCTACTGGGAAGACTCGAACGGCATCCCAGCGACGCTTGTGGCGGAATTCACCAACGTGAGCCCCAGCTCACCCGGCACTTATACACGGACGAACACCGGCGAGGTTTTGCAGACCGCGGTTGGAAATTTTCTGAACAATGAAATGACGTACGTCTTCCCTGCGCCGATCGGCGTGTTCGCGCTGCGCAATTACTGGTTCGAGGCCTTCAACAACGACGCCAGCAATTCCTGCTTCTTCTGCTGGGAGACCGCCAGTCCCAATACCGATCTTCTGACCCTGCAGACGACGGCGCCGCCGGCGAACCCCTACGTCCGTCCGGACGACGAAATCGAGTTCGACATGACCATGTGTCACGAGTTCTGCTCGTTCGGGCCGTTGCCCAACCCGCCGCTGATCACGGCCGAACTGGTCAGCGCCCCGGACCTGATCACCAACTGTTGCACCTTCCGCTACAAGGTCCAGAACACCAATTCCCCGGGCGCCGGGGCGCTGGGGAAATTCTGGATCGCAGTGGCCAAGGGCAACGGTGACGCCGCGTGCGGCGAGAACATCGGTGACGGGCACATCACGCCGCCGCCGGGCTACACGTTGTCGTATTGCAACACATGGGGCGGCGACGGATTCGCAATCTACGAATTCGAAGGCGGCTCCATCCCCGAAGGCGACGAGGCGGTCGGACACATCACCCTGCACGCCAACGGCTTGACGCCCGTCGTGCTCGACACCAACAACACGGTCGTCGCCCGGGGCATTCGCCTGTGGGGGTCGCAGCTCGTGGACGTGGGCGATCCGCAGTGCGCCATCGGCGGCGGCAATTTCGGACCGCTCGCGGACCTGGGCCAGGTGGGCAACTGGAGCCCGGGGAATAACGCGACCTGCAACTTCGTTCCCATACCGGCCGCGTCGACTTCCGGCAAAATGGCCCTCGCCGCCCTGCTGATCGCCGGCGGCCTGTTTCTGGTCCTTCGCTCCCGCGCTGCGCGGGTCGCGTAATTCAACAGGGATGGCATGGCCGCGCTCGCGTGGCCACGTCTTCTCCCCGCCCCCCAGTGACTACCCCTATTCCCTCTCCCCCGTTTCGGGGGAGAGGGTTGGGGAGCGTGATCAGCGCTTCGGACCCGAACGCCCGCGCCCGAAAACTGGACGGTCGCGCGCCCACCTGCCGCACGCGCGCGGGCGCCGATGCTGCCTGGCAGCCTTCGCCAGTCTTCGCCCCCTACTCACTCCGAACCAGCGCAACTCGTTTGTTTAACTCAACTTGCGCCGCCCGATGTCCTCCCCTGAGCGCGCCCCCGCCGACGGATGGGGGTATTCTGACGGCTTTGGTCCGCAACTTGTATGGCGATCTGCGTGGTTCATGGTTGGAGGTCCAACCGCCGGAGACCCAGGCTGACGTCGCCAGACCGTCAAACTGCGGTAATCCAGCGGCCCGTTCTCGGACCTTCTTGCCAACCCTGAGTTTCGGTTGGGTTTTACTCGTTGGGACCGCGCCGTCCTGCGCGAGCAGTGACGGCGGTCTCGAGATAACGCGGATTCGTGGTTGCGTGTGGTGGGCCAGGGGCTGAGGTTGGACCCCCGCAGCAGATTATGGAGAAACTGGAGTATGCGAACCAACGATTGGGTCCGGATTCAGATGGCGGGACTATCGGTCATCGCGCTGGCGGCTGGTGCCGTGTCACACGCGAGCGGCCAAACGCGAGAGCTTCCCAAATACTACGACATTGATCCGAGTTGGGTTCCGGGGCAGGAGGGGCCATCGACGGCAGGCGAAAACCAACTCTCCTGCACGTTCCATGATGGTCTTTGTGATGACGACATCACGCCCTGCAGCGCGGATCCCGAATGCGCAGGCATCGGCAACCAGCTTTGCATGCTTGGCATCGCCGGCGATGAGAACGCGTACGGCGGATTGATCGGAGTTCTCTCCGACTTGAACGGCGGCCCCGACGCGGATGACCCGTCGGTGCTGGCGGACAACTTCCGCTTTCTGACACTCGGCGACATCCCTCAGATCGAATGGACGGGGTATTATCGCCGATTGGCCGGTGGCGCGTTCGGCGACTGCACCGTCGCGGACGTTCAGAACGGCGATCGTTTCACCATCGCCATGCTGGGCAACGATAACGGCCTGCCCGATGGCAACAACATCCTCTTCCAAGACTCGCAATCGGCGACTCCGGCACGGTTCGTCACCGGCGTCAATGAGGGTCTCCTGTTCGGCCCGCGCGTCATCCTGCGGAACACTTACAACTTCCCCGGCGGAAGCGAATTCGTAATCGGTTCGGTGGCCATGCGTTACCTTGCGGTCGTGAACGACACCACACCGAATGCGGGCACTAGCAGCTGCCGTTGGTTCTGGCGCCAGGGACCTCCGGGCGACATCCGCCGCTACGCGACCGACCAGGCCGACCTCATGAGCGGTTGGGTCGAGGAAGGGCCGACCAGCGCCAACCCCGCGGACTTCAGCTATTGCATCGGCTACAACAGTTCCGGGTCGCTTGAGTTGCAGCCCGGAGTGGAAGCCGATGCCCTCGGCCCGCCCGACGACTCTTCGCTGTGCTGCGACATTCGCATCACGGTGCAGAACCGCAGCTTCACCGTGGGAGGCCCCGGCCCGCTGGCCATCAACGAATTCTACGTCGCCGTGAACAAGGGCGACGGGCCGGCCACCTGCGAGGCGCTTTCCGACGTATTCCCGCCCGCGGGCTGGACGTTGTCGCTCTGCGAGGGTTGGTCTGGTGGCCAGACCGTGTTGCACTTCACCGGCGGCACGCTCGTTGAGCAGGAAAAGGTGTCCTTCATCATCCGCACGCGCATTAACGACAACATCGTCGACCCTGTGCAGGTCGAGGAGGAAGTCACCGGCAATATCCTCATGGAGGAAATCCCCGCCCGCGGCATCCGCGCCTGGGCCACCAAGGACGATGTCCTGGTCGGTTGCGGCGGCGGACCCAACGTCGGCCCGCAGGTGGGAGGCCTCGGCGAATGGGGACCCGGTGACGACGGCCTCTGCGCCCTCGTCCCGGTTCCGTCCGCGTCGACTTCCGGCAAGATGGCGTTGGCCGCCATGTTGATCGCCGGCGGCCTGTTCCTGGTCTTGCGTTCGCGGTCCATTCGCACCGCGTAACGCGCCTGGAGTGGAGTGTCGCGGGACCCATCGCTCCAGCGGTGGGGGAGTCGATTTGTCGGGTGGCCCATCGCTTTAACGGTGGGGGAGTCGATTCGAATGCGACGGCCATCGCGGCCGACCACAATGAATCGTTGACGGGAGCAGGGAGGAGGCTCCCGAAGCAACTACCTGGCCGGGCAGCGCGTCTTCGGACCGCCGCCCGGCCAGGTTTTTTGGCCGCGAACGCTTGAATCAATCAGAAGAATTCACCGCGGAGGCGCGGAGGACGCGGAGAAGAGCGATCCGCCGATTGCACAGATTTTCGCAGACGGGGAAGGAGTGAGAATGGTCTGACGCTAGGAAGGGAAGCGAGGGCAATTCAGAGTTCAAATCTCAGGGTTCAATCTGCGCCAATCTGTGAAATCTGCGGAAAAAACCGTGCCCGTCTGCGGTGGACCATCTTCAGGGAGTTGACGAACAAGGATGGCGTGAATGAACCGACCGGTCGGCTCGACGCAGCGGCGATTAACAGGGCGTGTTCACTCGTTCACCACCGCGCCGATCTTGTATCCCCCGACCGTCGGCGTGCCCCGCCGCACTTCGAACGGCTCGTACTCCTGCTCGTCGTGGTACGCCAGGCGCAACCCGATCCGCTCCTGCGGCTCCAGCGCCCGCCGGCACAGAAACCCCACCCCCGAATCCGATACGTCCAGCGCCGAGACCGAAAACACCTCGCCGTTCGACCGCTGCACGTCCAGCGTGGCCTTGGCCCGCAATGCGAACCGCGGCTCGACGCGCTTGGAAAGGTAATGGTCTTCGACGTTCGGCAAGCCCTTCAAACTGGAGATCAATCGTTGCATCGACATCGGCATGTGCTCGCACCTTCCCTATGGCCCGACCGAACCGCCGCCATCGTCGGCGGACCGCGCCGCCCGCCGCCGTAGCCGCCCGTCCGGGCGCAAACCGTCTCCCCCGATCCTCGTCCCCGGCACAATTATAGGCGCCCCTCGGACGAATGTCATGAAGATTCTTCGGCATTCCACCCGTTCCACCGGCATTCGCCGCGCCCGTTTCAGTGACGCCGCGGGCCTACCGATAAAACACTGCGTTTTGTCGGGATCGTCGCGCACCCCGGTGACGGACCGAAAAAGCCGAACGGACCGCGGACCATGGATATCGCCAGCCTTATCGGCATCATCGTCGGCCTCGGCTGCCTCATTACGGTGGCGTACGAAACCTCCCACGGCCACTGGATGATGTTCTATTCGCTGGAAGGCGTGCTGACCGTGATCGGCGGCAGCATCAGCGTCGTGTTCATGTCCATGCCCATGGAGAAAGTGAAGGGCGTCACCAAGTACCTGAAACGCTTCATGTTCAACCGCGGGCCCAAGGCCACCGCCATCGTGACCATGCTCACCGAGTTGGCCGAAAAGGCCCGCCGCGACGGAATCCTCGCCCTGGAATCGGATTGCGCCAACGCCCAGAAAGTCGAGCCGTTCCTGGCCACCGGGTTGAGGATGGCCATCGACGGCAGCGGCCCGGCAGTGACCGAAACCACGCTCCGCCTGGAACTGGCCGCCATGCAGGAACGGCACAAGGCCGGCAAGAAATTCTTCGACCTCATCAAACTCTACGGCCCCGGATGGGGCCTGGTGGGCACGCTGGTCGGGCAGATCGGCATGTTCGGTAATTTGAGCGGCGGCGACATCGGCACCCTGGGCAAGAGCCTGGCCGTCGCGGTCTGCGCCACCATGTACGGCACGGTGTTGGCCAACGCCATCGCCGGTCCCATCGGCGACAAACTCGCCCTCCGCTCCAGCGAGGAAATGGTCAACCGCGAGATGATCCTGCAGGCGATCCTGTCCATCCAGGCCGGCGACAACCCGCGCGTCACCGCGGACAAGATGATCGTCTTCCTGCCCGGCATCGAGCGGGCCAAGCTGAAGGTCGCGGCCTGATCTTCAGACAAGGACGATGGACGCCACGGAGCCGTCATGTCTGCCGAGAAGGAACACGATCAACAGGAACACCCGCCCCACGCGAGCCACGCACCCCACGGGGGCGGCTCCCACGAGGAGCACGAGGGCGCGCCGGAGTGGCTGATCTCCTTCGCCGACAACGTCGCCCTGATGATGGGGTTCTTCGTCATCCTGCTGGCGTTGAACATGGGCCCCAAGGGCGGCGGAGACCCCAACGCGAAAACCTCCGGCGCCACGGCGGCGCCCACGCCCGACATGATTGACCTGTTCCTGTCCATCCGCGAGTCGTTCAACAACCCCGTGGACCTTAATTCCATGGATCCCGATGAAGAGCCGCTGGTTCGGCGTCTCCTCGAACGCCGCGGCCGGGCCCAGACCCTCGACGATGGTCCGCCCGGCGACGACCACGAGGTTCAATCACTGCGGCCCAGCAAACACTTCTCCACCTGTGGTTCGGTGCGTTTCGAACCCGGCGACAAGGCGCTCAGCGAAGCCGCCACGAAGGACGTCCGGGAGATCGCCCGGCACATCCGCGGGTTGCGGCTGGTGGTCAACGTGCTGGGTCACGTGAGCGCGGCCGAAGCCCACGATTCCGCCGACATGGGGATGCAACTGTCGTTCGACCGGGCCATGGCCGTCGCCGGGGGATTGAAAGACATCGGGATGGATTGGAAGCAACTGCGCATCATCGTCTGCGGCGACAACGACCGCATCGCCCCGACCGCCTACGACAGCGCCGGACACACGCGGAATCAGCGTGTCGAAGTGGTGCTGACCGATGAAGTCATTCCCGGCGACGTGCGTCCGCCGCATTCCGATAGCCCGTCAACCGCGCACGATCCCCACCCCACGCCGCCGGCGAATGAACCCAACCACGGTGCGGCCACCGATGAATCCAACCGCGCGGCCAAAGGCGCCGAATCCGCGCACAACCCGCAAACGACCGAAACCAAGCACCCTGTCGCCGCGCATCCATCCCCCGCCGCTGACCCGCCCCACTAACGGGGCAGCGCCACGAATCGCCGAGGCGATCGAGTATCGGCTGATCGATCAATCCGGCGACGCGCTCGAACCGGGCGATGATTTGGTCGCGCGTCCCAACCCGGCTAAAATGCGATGTGCGCGAACGGCGTCGAATCCCGACGTCCGGCCGCGCCGCAGGACCGCCGCCATGCCCGCGGAACGAATTCCCTATGCGTTGCCCCATCGCACGCACGACCGGATGCGCGAACGGGCTGATGCGCTTCTGACGGAAATGAACGGTCGGCGAAGCTGCCGGTATTTCAGCGACCGACCGGTGCCGCGGGACATCATCCAACGCGCCGTGGCCGTCGCCAACACCGCCCCCAGCGGGGCCAACCGTCAGCCGTGGCGGTTCGTGGCCGTCGATGATTCGGTAATGAAACGCGAAATCCGCGCGGCGGCCGAGATTGAGGAGCGGGAAAGTTATGACCACCGCATGCCGGCCGAATGGCTGGAGGCGTTGGAACCGATCGGCACCGATGCGAACAAGCCGTTTCTGGAGATCGCCCCGTGGCTGGTGATCGTGTTCCGCATCGACTGGGAGTGGCACAAGGGCGACCGGGTGAAGAATTACTATCCGATAGAATCGGTGGGGCTGGCGACCGGTTTTTTTCTGATGGCGTGTCATCAGATCGGATTGGCCACGCTGACCCACACGCCCAGCCCGATGGGATTCCTGCGGGACATCGCCGGCGGCGGGCCGAACGAAAAGCCGTTCCTGCTGATACCCGTCGGCTATCCCGCGGACGATTGCACCGTGCCGCGTCTTCCCAAAAAAACCGTGGAGCAGGTGTTGCAATGGAATCGGCCGACGTGACACCGCCGCCGGCAGGACGGGTGTCGCCTATTGGCACCGCGTCGATGGGCGCGACGGCCGGATCATCGCACCGTCATTCGCCAACGACGACCGATGCGGTTCGCTGGACGGTCGATCCCGAATGGTCCGCGCAGTTCGCCCGTGTCGATTCGCCGGATTGGACCGCGCTGACCGACGATTCCCGCGCCACGCTGGTCAAGTCCAACCCCGTCCGCCGCGTCTGGCGGGTTGAATTGCGGTCGGCAAACACTGATTCGCCCGATGTGAGCCATACGATGGGGCATGGCGCGACCCCGTCCTTCCGAGCCGCGACCGTAAGGGAGCGGTCTTCTGACGTCGGCACGATTCACCGCCTGACCGGGGGTGATCGCGCGGTGTACGTCAAGGAATGGCTCGACGCCTCGATCCGGCAGACCATCCGCGACCGATTCCGCGGCCCGCCGGCGCGAATCGAATGGCGGGCCGGACGATGGGCCGTCGAACGCGGCGTCCCGGCCGTTCGGCATGTGGCGTACGGCGTCGGACGCGGACGATCGTACCTGATTTCACCGGCTATCGACGGCGCCGCGCGACTGGCCGACGTGTGGCCGGCGAATGGTTCGCTGCGTTCCGGATCGGACGGGCGGCGGGCCGACGCGCTAATCGACGCGGCCGCGCGGCTGCTGGCCGTCGCCCATCGCAACGGGTTCGTCCACGGCGACGATCATCCGCGGAACATTCTCGTTGTTGAACACGACAGGGATCATCTTGAATGTCTGTATGCCGATCTGTACGCGGCGCGCGGCACCGATCGGACCTCGGATCAACGAGCAGCCGGCGCACTCGCCCAACTGAATCAATGGTTCCGCACACGAACCGCGGGAACCCAGCGACTGCGGTTCCTACGTGCCTATTGCCGATTGCGCTGCGACGGCGACGATTCCGCCGCCCGCGCTCTGGTCCGGCGATTGCAACCGCCGGTGACATGCGAATCGCACCGGCAGGCGGCGCGGTTGTGGGCGAAACGCGACGGCCGCATCTGGCGGACGAACGCCTATTTCGCCCGGGTCGTGGTCAACGCGGAAACCACGGCCCAAGTGGTGTTGTCGTTCCGCAACCCCGACCGGTTTCCGCAGCCGTCCATCGAGAATCGCACGGTCGGCGAATGGCGCGATGAACTACGGGCGGCGGTCGAGGGCGGTCGTCCGGGGCCGCACATCGTTTGTGGACACGGGTTCGAACGCGACGGCAGCCGCTCAATTCGAAGGCGGTTCGAAAACGCCCATCGGCTGCGTCACCGCGATTTACCGTGCCGGTGGGCTGTCGCGCTGGTGCATGGCCCGGGCAACCGTGACATGGTCTGGATGGACGCGTTGCCGAGTGCGACGCCGCTGGTGTCGTTTCTACGGGATTCACTGGTTTCGGCGTCCGATCGCGCCCTCGCCGCCGTCGGGGTTGCCCGACTGATCCGCCGCATGTCTGATCGGGGCGTGCGGATCAACCACTGGACCGGCGAGACGTTCGGCGTGGTCGCGCCAGGTTGCCGAGTCTTGATTGAATGCCCCGAACATCTGGCCATCGTCCGGCGTCGCCCGGAGCGCGACTTGATTCGCAACGTACGAATCGTCGGCGACTGGTTCCGCGACGAATGCGCGCTCGGCGACAGCGAGATTCTGGAGTTTGTCCGTACATTCGCCCCACGCGATTGGTCGGCGATTCGCGCGACGACGAATCACCGTGTCAAGTCGGTCGCGCCGACGGCGCGCCTCGAAGAACGCCCATGACCGATTCGACCACTGTCTGGAACCGCATTTCGCTGATCCGCGGCGACATCACCACGCAGCCCGTCGACGCCATCGTCAACGCCGCCAATTCGCGCTTGGCCGGCGGCGGAGGCGTCGACGGGGCCATCCACCGGGCGGCCGGTCCGCAGATGATGGATGCCTGCCGGAAAATCGGCGGCTGTCCGACCGGGTCGGCCAAACTGACGCCGGGTTTCAACCTGCCGGCGCGCTTCGTCATCCACGCCGTCGGACCCGTCTACCGCGACGGCCTGCACGGCGAGCCTGAAGCGCTGGCGTCGTGTTATCGAACCGCCATTGAATTGGCCGCCGAAAACGGCTGCGAAACGGTCGCGTTTTCGGCCATCAGTTGCGGGATTTACGGCTACCCGCTGGAAGCAGCCGCGCGCGTGTCCATCGACGCGGTCGCCGGCGCCCTTGGGCCATGTGATCGTCCCGAAAAAGTGTGGTGGGTGTTGTTCGACGAACGCGTCCATCGAGCCTTCGCCGCCGCCCTGTTGGAATCCGCAGGCCAGGACCGTCATGGCGTCGAGACCCCGCCTTGACAGGCATTTGGGTGAGCCTAACAATGCGATGCCGCACCGAAGACCCCGCGCCGGCGGTCGGTTTCCGCACGGCCCGGCGGTTGGATATGCGGCGGGGAGAACTCCCGGTCCGTTCGCGGGCCGGTCGCGGTTCCGTTGGCCCCGCTTCCGGATTCCGCGTCAACGATGCCGGCGTGGGGATGTGGCTTCATGCGTCGTGGCATGGGCTTCCAGCCCATGCCGTCACGGGCGGGACGCCCGTGCCACGATGCGGCCGCCGGGATTCGAGTTGGTGGGCAAACCGGATAAAACAACCATGAACCACAGCGCATATCGAAACCTCGTTTTTCGCCGTGTCACGGCCTGGCTGGTCGGAGCGCTGGTCGTCTCGACCGCCGCCGCGGCCGATGATCCCGTGTTCTACTCCGGCGGCAAGGCCCATCGGCTGAACCGCTCGACGACGGAGCTGGTCGTCACCACTATGCCCCAGTTCGCCCGCGATGCCCGGGTGGCCATCAATGCCGACCCGCAGTGCGCCGTCGAACCCATTCCGTGGGCGCCCGACGCCGAACACATGTTCATCGTCCGCGTACCGCGGTCCGACGTGGCCATGCGGGCCGGCGTCCGCGCGGCCCGGGGCGTGTTGAGCGTCCGGCCGGTTTATCGTTTTCAGGGGCGGACGGCGCCGGTGCTGTCGTCCGGCGGCATATCCGTACGTTTGGCGCCGGGATTGACCCAATTCCAGCGCGACCAGTTCTTCCGCGATTTCCGCGTCGAATCGGTTCGGGTTATCGACCCCGAAAATAGCGTCTACATCGTCAAACCGGTCAACGATCCTGACGCCGACGAGGTCCGAACCGCAGCAGCCATGTATCTCGACGACCGCACGTTGTTGGCCCATCCCGATTTCATCGCGGCCGTGGCCCCCAAACAAGCCGGTCAGATCGACGACGAGTTTTTCGGCCTGCAATGGCACCTGCAAAACACGGGTCAGTCGTTGGGGACGCCGGGCGCCGACATCAACGTTTTGGATGCATGGCAGTCGACCTTCGGCGAGGACGTGCGCCTGGGCATCTTCGACGACTGCGTCGACGTCCAGCACGAAGACCTGGCCGGCAATTACACCGCGTTCGGCCACGATGCCGTCAGCGGTCGCGAGGGACCGCTGGAACCCAATCCCGTCGGCGCTTTTGACGCGCACGGCAACGCGGTGATGGGTCTGGCCGTCGCGGATATCAACGCGCTCGGCGGCCGCGGCGTCGCCCCGGGTGCCCGTTTCACCGCGTCGCGGGGGTTGAATGATTTTCCGACGTTTGGTCAGGCGGCCAGCGTCTATACGTTCGCCCGGCAGCGCGACGTCGACGTGCACATCAACAGTTGGGGGTTCGTCGGGTTGCAGAACTCGCAGGTCGATATCATCGTCGACGCCATCGCCACGTCCAACGAAACGGGTCGGAATAACCGCGGCATGGTCATCGTGTTCGCGTCCGGCAACAATGGCGAACAGTTGGATTTCGACGACGACCTGGCCACGCTGCCCACCGTCATCGGCGTCGGGGCCACCAACGCCGACGACATCCTGGCTGGCTACTCCAACTATGGCGACGACATCGACGTGATGGCCCCCAGCGGCGACGCCTTCTTGCCCGGCATGTTCACCACCGACGTGTCGGACGACGCCGGCTTCGCCTCCACCGGCTACAACCAAGGCGACGGGACCGACCTGTCCGGGGTTCCGGATGTGTCCAATTTCAAGTATACGCAGAACTTCTCCGGAACGTCGGCCGCCTGCCCCGTCGCCGCCGGTGTCGCCGCGTTGGTGTTGAGCCGCAACCAGGACCTGACGTTTGAACAGGCCCGCACCATCCTGGCCCAGACGGCCGTGAAGGTGAACCCCAGCGGCGCCGGATACCACCCCATAACCGAACGCAGCCTCGAATACGCCTACGGGCGGATCGACGCCGCCGCCGCGGTGGTGGCGGCCGGTCAGTCGGCCGACAACGGCGGATTCACCTGGGCGGAACCGGTCCGCGAGGCCCGCGTCAGCAACAACGTCCTGACTTGGACCGTCGGCGATGTCATCCGCATGGTCGACGATGACGACAACGTCGACACCCCCGCCGTCGAACGCGGCGACAGCACCTTCCGCACGCTGCTCGTCGAGAGCGGCATGCCGTTTACGGCCACGCATTTCTTCCGCCCCATCGACGGGATAAACTACACCATCGGTCAGGAAGTGTTCAGCGGCATCACCGTCGTCCAGAACAACCAGAACACGAATTTCAATCTGCCCGGCGGCAGTCAATTGCGCTACTACGCCATATTCCCGGCCAACAATGTCGGCCGCTACGCCTTCGGTGTCGCCGTGGATTCGGCCGGCAACGTCATCGGCATTCCCGGCGGCGGGACCGACGCAGGCGGGGGTGTGGTGCCAACGTTCGATCGTCCGCTGGTTACCATCGAGGTGACCCCACTGTCCGGCGTCTCGCCGTTGCAGGTCCGCTTCCACGGCAACGCGCTCAGCCCCGTCACCGTCGACACCACCCAATGGGATTTCGACGACGGGCAAGTCTCCGCCATTCCGCAGGTGGTTCACCTTTACGAAGTCGCCCCCGGCGAAACGCGGCGCTTCTTCCCCTCGTTCACCGTCACCGACGAGGCCGGTAATTCCGGCTCGCGCACCGTGGCCATCGACGTGCAGGGCGCAGGCGGCAACATCGACGCGCCCGATTCGGCCGCGCAGATCGCCATCAACATCAGCCTCCCCGGCTCCATCGGCTCCAGCGTCGATCGCGGCACGTCGCCGTTCTCGGTCGAATTCGGCGTCACCGGCGAATTGGCCTCCGAAGACATCGAAAGCGTGCTGTGGGACCTCGGCGACGGCGCGTCGGCCGACACCATTTCCGTGCCCCACACCTACATCAACGACACCGGCGTCACCCAAACCCTGCCCGTCTCCGTTCAAGTCGTCACGCAATCTTCGACCGGCTTGCTGAACACCCAAACCGCCACCCGTTTCATCACCGTCGATCCGGCCCCCACCGACGGAACGCCCGACAACGACAACGGCAACGGCAACGGCAACGGCAATTCAAACGGCAACGGAAATGACAACGGCGGTTCCGACGGCCCGCTGGTCAACTCCTGCGCCAACGGAATGGCCTTCGCGCTGATGAGCTCGTTCGTCGGCCTGACCCTGCTGCGCCGATTCTGCTCGTAACCGCGGTGAACGGCGCTGCGCTACGCTTCACGCCCCAATCGACTTACAATCCGTGCCACCGGACCGAACGCCGACGTCCCGCTCCGGTTCATTCGGATACGCGTATGACGCTCTTCGAAATCTACCGCCGGCTTCTGTTCCTCGCCGTCGGCGTCTACGCCGTGGTCCGCAGTGTCGCCTTCATCTGGCGATGGGAATTGGCCGGTCGCGGCGCCGACCGCACGGAATCGCTGTTGCGCCGCTACGTCGTTTCACTCCTCGTCCGCGTCCGCGCCCTGCGTTTCTGGTGGGAATTCGTCCAGCTCGCGGCGCTCGCGGCGATTTTGGTGTTCCTGCTGAAACTTCATCGACCGACCTGATCCCCATGAACACCCACGATTCATCCGCCGGCCCGTCGCCCTCGCTGTCCGAGCTCCCGCTCGACGAACTCGTTCGCTACGCCGAGTCGCTCGGTCTGGACCTGCCCGCCGATATCGCCCACGGCGAAGCACTCACCGCCGTCCGCGCCCGGCAGGAACTGCTGCTCGAACTGGACCGCGACGCGCTGCTCGACGTCGTCATCTGGCTGCGCGTGCCCGTTCAGCAGTCGGCCGGCCGCGAACAGCTCGCCCGCATCATCACCCGGCAGCACCCGGCGCACTTCGACGGGCTGTCCGACCGCGGCCTGCACGCCCTCGCCCGGCTCCGCGGCGTCACACTCCGCGACGGGGAGCCGCGGACCGAGCTCGAACGCCGAACCCGCAAGGCCGACGGCTGGTGGGCCCGCGTCCGCCGCACGCAGCGGTCCGTCCTGGGCAGCTTGGTCGCGCGCCTGGTCACCGCGTCCGAGCGCGACGACGATTACCAGTTCCTCCCCGAGGACGGCCTTTCCGCACGAACCATCAAACGCGACATCGAGCAATCCGGCCTCGTCGGCGGCGTGGCCAAACGGTTGCGCGGCGCGGCCGACGACTACGTGCGGGAGAAGCTCGACGAGATCGAGCGGCGCATCGACCGCAAGCTGGACGAAATCGACCGCCGGCTCGGCGAGTGGCGGGACCGGGAGATGTCCCACCGCCTGCGCATCCTCAAAATCACGCTGCTCGTCACCATCCTTGTGGCCGTCCTCAGCCTCCTTTATGATTACTTCCGCGGTGCATCGTGAAGTAGTTCCGGCGCCTGATTCTGGATCGTCATGTACGAAAAACTCAGCAAACGCGTCGATGATGTCGTGAAAATCGCCCGGGGCATCGCCCGCGAAATGGATCACGAATACCTCGGTACCGAACACCTCTTGCTGGCCATCTTGCAGGAGGGCACCGGCGTCGGCGCCAGAATTCTGGCCGCCGCCGGCATCGATCAGAACAGCGTCCGTGCCGAACTCGACAAACGCATCCGCAAGTCCATGGAAGACACCTGGGTCTTCGGCCGGCTCCCCGGCTCGCCCCATCTCAAGGGCGTGGTGGTTCAGGCCGTGGACATCGCCGGAAAGCTCAATTCCAAGGACGTCTGCACCGAGCACCTGATTCTGGCCATGCTTCTGGAAAAAGGCAGCCTCGCCGAACAGACGCTCCGCGCTCTCGGTCTGACCTACGACGCGGCCAAGTCCCGGCTCGCCGAACTCGCGGCCGAATGCGAAACGTGATTCCGCCGCATTGGTTCGATTGACGGAATCTGCCCCGCGGTGGCACCGGCACCCTCCTTGCCCCGAAGGGGCTACAGTCAATAGCCGGGGGTGGAGGCCGCGGCAGCGGACGACACCCCCGGAATCGTCCGTATCCCATACACCAGCCCCAGCGGGGCGAAAGACGCCGGCACCGGAGACTTGCTCATAACGCTGCGGTACGCGACGTCCCCGGAAGTGCGCCCATGGCGCTGAAGCGGGGGTTCCTTCGCAAACAGGAATTCAGAAGGCCCCGGACGCTTTCACAAGTTCCGAAACGCCGTGGGCCATGTGTTCGAGTTCCGCCGCAAGTCGCCCGTAGGTCATTTCCGGCGGCGGAGTCGTGCGAATGCCCGACCAGTGGGCGGCCAGCAACGCGGCGATGTCCGCGGTGGACGCGACCGCCGACATCGCGATTTCGGGAAGCGGCGGCAGGGTCATGCCCGGAGCGGCCGCCGGGTTGCGCGAATAGCGGCGCAGGGCGGACCGCACGACGGACGTGTCGGGATTGCCGGGCGGACCCGATACCGGCGGGCTGCTGCTGGTCAGCCGTTGGCGGTGGTATTCGAAGATCCGCACCCCGCGGTCGCAAAAGACGATCTGCCGCGTCAGCCCCGATTCGTACCCATGCTCGATGCCGACGATCGGCCCGCGGGCCCCGGTCGGATCGTCGGACTGCCACCATGCCGTCTCACCGGGACGGTCGGGGGTCTGAAGCGTCAACCGCATTCGCGGCGACGTCGCACAACCGGGGCATGCGACCAGCGCGATCAGGACGACGACCATCCCACCGCGGCACCACCTGTTTATCCCGTCCGGCGACGATTGAGAACACCGAACGCAGCGATTCCGCGTGTGCCGCGCCGATTCAGAGCCGGGGGCGCAAGCCCGCGGATTGCGATCGCACCGGATAATCGACAAAACCCCATCACCGGGCTCGCGCCCACAAGTTTCTGGCGAAGATTCGCGCCGCCCATCTGTTTCCGCCCCGGTAGGGGCGGAGGAGACCCCGCGGGAATCGCTAAACACACGCCGGACGCAACTCCCGGGCCGATGAAGAGCCGGCCCGACGGGCACTTCAATCCCCCGACGCGCGTTGATGCTTGTGGGCGTCATCGTTTCCGGCGCTTGCGGCGGTCCTTTTTGGACAGAACGCGGCGTGAAACCCCCGAACTGGACTTGAGCTTGGGCATCGACCCGCCGGCCGCCCCCATGTTGGCCAGTTGCGACCCAAAGCGCATGCGCTGCATCATGGACATGCCCGCCATCCGCTTCATCGCGTCGCGGGTCTGAAGAAACGTCTTAACCACGGCCGACACGTCCTCGGTATCGTTGCCGCTGCCCCGGGCGATCCGCCGCCGCCGTCCGGCGTCGATGATCGACGGGTTCTGCCGCTCGCGTGTGGTCATGGACATGACGATCGCCTCCATGCGCGTCAACTCGCCGTCGTCGATGTCCATGTCCTCAACCTGCCCGCCCATGCCGGGTATCTTCTTCATGATATCCTTCAGCGAGCCCATCTGCCGCACCTTGCGCATGTGGTGCACGAAATCGTCGAGCGAAAACTGCCCCGACTTCATCCGCTTTTCGAGCGTGGCCGCCTCGACCGCGTCGAACTGCTGCTGGGCCTTCTCGACCAGCGATAAAATGTCACCCATGCCCAGGATGCGCCCCGCGATGCGGTCGGGGTGGAACGGCTCTAGGGCGTCCAGCTTCTCGCCGACGCCCATGAACTTGATCGGCTTGCCGATGACTTTTTTCGCGCTCAGCGCCGCCCCGCCGCGCGTGTCGCTGTCGAACTTGGTGAGAATCAGCCCGTCGATTTCCAATCGCTCGTTGAACGCTTTCGCGGTCGCCACCGCGTCCTGCCCGGTCATGGCGTCCAGAACGAGATAAATCTGGTGCGGCGTGGTCGTGGACGCGACCTTGGCGATCTCGTCCATCAACTCGTCATCGATGGCCAGACGACCGGCCGTATCCAGAATGACCACATCGCGATCGAGCTTCTTCGCTTCCGCGATGCCGTTGCGGCAGACCTTCACCGGGTTCTGCACGCCGCGCTCGGCGTGGACCGGCACCCCCACCTGTTGACCCAGCACCTCGAGCTGGTCGATCGCCGCCGGGCGTTTCAGGTCGGCCGCCACCATCATCGGGCGCTTGCCGTGCGACAGCATCATGCGGGCCAGCTTGCCGCAGGTGGTCGTCTTGCCCGAACCTTGCAGACCGGCCATCAGGATGACCGTCGGACCGGGCGACGCGTACGGAATCCGCGGGTCCACCGGTCCCATCAGCGCGACCAGTTCGTCGTGGACGATCTTCACCACCACCTGGTCGGGCTTGAGCGTCTTGATGACCTCCGCCCCGATGGCCTTCTCCTGCACCGTCCGGCAGAAGTCGGCCGCCACGTCCACGTGTACGTCGGCCTCGAGCAACGCCGTGCGAACGGCCCGCATGGCCTCGGCCACGTTGTCTTCGGTGATGCGTCCCCGTCCGCGGAGCGAGCCAAAGATGTCACCAAGGCGCTGGGTAAGCGTTTCAAACATGGGGAATGAATCCTGCCTCGTCTCGGGCGAATACCCATACCACGGCCGGTGCCGCCCGGTCAAATCGCGTGCGCAACGGCAACGCCCCGTTCCGGGTGGCCTTCAATTCAAGACGGTAACTCCACGTATTGCGGCGGGCGGTGCGTCCGTGGATTCCGGGTCCATGACAGAATCGGCGGTGTGGTCAAAGCCCCGGCGACGCCGGGGGGGAGCGAATTCGCATCCCGCCGCCCAGCTCCGGCAGGAGCGGTCGTCGCCAGCCCACGGCGGAAGCCGTGGGAGCGAGTTTCCATCCCGCGCCTCAGCCCCGGTAGGGGCGACCGAGGCTCATGCGATCGCACCAGCCGCGCCCGATGTGTTTTTCGCGCAGGGCATATGGACACCCATCTGCTCAATGATTTCGTCTCCCGCGGTCCGTCCGCCCCTACCGGGGCTTGTGATGGAGCGGGGCGTCGTGCAACCACGGCTTCCGCCGTGGGCTATTACACCAACACAGATGCGAATTCGGCTGCGCCGGCACGTCTTTCCGAGCCGCGACCGTCAGGGAGCGGTCTTCGGTGTGGAAGATACCCGTTCAACGATTCGGAGCACAACTCGAAGATTCAAGCGTGTCGCTCCACTATTCACGATCGCCCCTTCCGGGGCTGAAACGGTCCGCCGAGAGTGTCACGGACCCGTGGATTCCGTTCGCTTGCGGCTACGGCGCGGGGTCGTCAACGATGCGTTCCAGTTCGTGAATGCGTTCCTCCATGGCGGCGAGTCGTTGGAGGAGTTGGTCGGCATTCAGCGTGTCGGGCGCCGGCGGCATTTCGTCGAATTCGTTCCCGCCGGCGTCGTTCCCGGCCGTGTCGTGTGTTTCGATTTGATTGACGTCCAACCCGCCGGAGAAGCCTTCTTCCGCGGCGGAGACCGCACCGTAGGAAGTCGGGAAATAGACAAGCGACAAGCGGGGATTCCTGGCGGACAATAAATCAGAAGTGCTACTACCGACAAAGTGAAAGGTTTTGTTGCCGGCGCTCACCGCAAACAGATGATGCACGGTGACGGCCGTTACCGTCACGCCTGATGTCGCGTAGGACTGTTCAGCCGGCAGGCTCGTGCCGCTGGTTGAAATGCCGCAAACGAGTAATGATGTACTGCTAGTTGCAAGCTGGGCGGAACCGATCGCCAAAACGGACCCGGGCGCGGGCACGTCGATGGTCTGCGATACCATGCTCGAAAAGGAATTGTCCACCGTGACGGAGCCGACGACGGAAGCCGTCGCGACGCCGGGCTCGTTTGATAGATCGGCCGCCGTCACCGTGCCGTCCTGTATCTTGGCGCTGTTGACGGCGTTGTTGGCGACGTCGGCGTTGCCGACGGAACCGTCGGCGATTTCGGACGTGCCCACGCCGCCCGCGGCGATTTCGGCGGCGGCGACGGAATCGGTGGCCAGATCGGCCGCAGTGATCGTGGCATCCTGAATTTTCGCGCTGTTGACGGCGTTGTCCGCGAGGTCGGCGTTGCCCACGGCGCCCGCGGCGATTTCAGCGGCGGCGACGGAATCGTTGCCCAGATCGGCCGCGGTCACCGTGCCGTCCTGTATCTTGGCGCTGTTGACGGCGTTGTCGGCGAGGTCCACGTTGGCGACTGAGCCATCGGCGATTTCGGACGTGCCCACCGCGCCCGCGGCGATTTCGGCGGCGGCGACGGAATCGTTGGCCAGATCGGCCGCGGTGACCGTGGCATCCTGGATCTTCGCGCTGTTGACGGCGTTGTTGGCGAGGTCGGCGTTGTTGACTTGCCCATCGGCGATCTTGATGGACGATACGGCGTTGTTGTCGATGGTGGCGGTGCGGAAGGCAAAAGCGACGGAATCGATCAGTTGATCGGGGACGAGTTGATGCGTCCCGTTTTTTCTGTCGTTAAACCAGACGCGCAGCGCGACGCCGGGCATATCAAAGATGGACGCGTCGATGGGATGCATGCCGTTGTCGCCGAGGGCGACGTTGAAGACGCCGTTTACCACAACCAAGGGAACGGCGCCGACCGGGGGGAGGCACGGTTGTACATCGGTCGGGGCCGGGCAGTTGGCCAACGGGCTGTCGTCGTTGGTCCACAGGTATTCTCCGGAGACGGGATCGACCAAAGCGAAACGGAAATCTCCTAATCCTGTGAATCGGTGGCCGCTTACAGCGATGACCCCCTGATGAGAGAGCGTGGCGGGGACTTCCGCGCGGGTCGTTCCAACGAATGCAACCGGCAGGCAGACCCAAAGCGCGCATGCGAAACGGTACATCGCGATTCCCTCCCTATTCTGGCCGCGTTCGCGGTCGCAACAGCCGACAATGCACGTTGCCGTGTCGGAAACCGCGTGTACAAAGCCGAATGTGGTTACACTAACGCTTGCCGGAATGCAAGATAACGGTTGCGGCCGCGTCAGGCGCGTCGGGTACTCGCAAACCCCCCGCGGGGTGGGCACCGCCTACCGATTTCCGACTCCCCGTAGGGTGGGCACCGCCCACCACTTTCCGAGCCCGCCCGAAATCGGTACATGATCCGGGGACCGTGACACATTTGGCGGCGCGATTCTGCCGCCCCGAACGGGGCGAAAATTCAGTCGCCTAAACCGGCATGGACCCCAAACGAAGTCTGCGGTTGTTGGCCAACTCGTGGAGCAGATACCTCTGGTTGCCCCGTATCTTGCGCGCACGCCCTTCCTTGCTCCGGAGGGACTATAGGCAGTAGCCGGGGGTGGAGGCCGCGGCAGCGGACGACACCCCCGGTTGCGATTGGAGCGCCATTCAAGCCCCAGCGGGGCGAAAGCGGATGTGAATGTCCTGGAACTTCCGGCGTAGCAGTGCTACGATTGCGATTCACAGTCCCACGGAGGTCATCGACACCGAATGAACAAGGAATTCGATTGCGTTCGAATGAAGCACGAGATTCAGCAGCGCCTGCTTGAGGAGATGAGCCGACTGGGCGCGGAAGAGCATCGCCGGTTGACCGAGGAGCGGATTCTGGCCGACCCCATCCTGTCTCGTTTCTGCCGACGACTTCCCCAACCGACGAAGGCGGACGAGCCCGGGCCGGAGTAGCGCGCCCGTCACAAGTCGCGCGGAATCGTCGCCCGGATTTGATCGAGCAGCGCCCGCGTGCCGTGCACATCGCACCAGCGGTGAATGTAATCGAAATCAAGCCGCTCGTCCTGAACGGCCAAAACGTTGCGCACGTCGTCCACGTCCTTGTTTCGCCGACCCTGTTTGGACCAGCGGAGTTTCCAGACCACGACGTCTTCCGCTGTCGGCAACCAGAACGGGCCGTCGGCGCCTTCGCGACGCACGCGGCGGCGGAATCGTTCCTGATCGTGCGCGTCGTCGCCCAGCAGAAACAACTCAATTTTGAACGCGCTGCCGGACAGCCGAATGACATGGCGGTACGTCCCGGTGATGGTTTCAAACGTCATCTGCGGATCGAGCAGGTATCCATCGCCGAGTTCGGAAACAACCCGCGCGAGTGGAATGTCGCCGAGTTGAATGACGAAATCCGCGTCCTGTGTGGCGCGGGGAATGCTGTAGGCATTACTCGAGAACGACCCCACGACCATGTAGGGGATCGCGAGGGACTCGAGCGTGTCGACCACCCTTCGCACCGCCTCCGTATTCGTCACGGCGCGTCCTCCAGGCGCCGAGCAAGGTCGAGGCGCTCGCGCAACAAATCGAGGGCCCGCGGCCCGTCGGCGTCGGGATGCTCGGCGCGGATGCCGGCCATTGTGAATCCGACGGCGAGATCAAACAGCTCGGCCCCGGCGAAAGCTTTGTCTTCAATGGGCTGCCGCCGGGCTTCGCGGACCTGCTCACGAAACAGATCATCCGCGTCCAGGGCCAATGCCCGAGCCGTGTCCAGTCCGTCGTTGGTCACGCGAGTTCCTCCAATCGGCGGGCGATGGCGAGCCGCCGTCGCAATTCGTCCTCCACCGCGGCGTCATCGAAATCCGCGTGCTGCATGCGGATGCCTTCCCGCATGATCCGGCACGCGAATTCAAACAGGCGCGGACCGGCCAGCAACTTCTCCTCCACGGTCATCTTCCGCGCGCGCAACACCTTTTCCCGGTAGATGTCGTCGATCAACTCCGCTGTCGGTTCCATGAAATCCTGCTCACGGTGCCAGGCGACGCCGATTCGCTCACGGCCCGGCAACCTCCGAAAGAACCGCAACTTCCAATTCTTTGACACGGCGAAAGCCGGGGTCGTTGGTCAAGAAAACAGTCGCGCCGATCTCAATCGCGGTCGCGGCATGGATGGCGTCGGGCGTCTTGAGGCCGGTCTCGGCGCGGATGCCGGCGGCGCGCTCCAACGTTGCCAGCCGAATCGGAACCAGGCGGAATTCCCGTGATTTCACGAGGAAGCTGCGAAAGGCCTCTTCCAGTAGGGGTTTCCGATCGCGAATCGGTCGCACCAACGTTTCGCACACGATCATCTCGCTGCTCAGGATCGACAGCGAACGGGCGGACGCCGCGCGCCAAAGTGGGTCGAGCATGGAGTCGTACGGGGGTATCTTCTCCACCGGGTAGATGACGCAGTTGGCGTCGACGTAAACGGTTCCCGATCGGGGAAACGTCAGCGATCCCATGAATCGCGCTCTTCACGGATGTATGCGTCCACCTCGTCGGCCGTCTTGAAAAGCACCCCGCCGGGGCACTCGGCCAATATGTCGAGCACGGATCGCCTTGTGGAAGAATTCTCGAGCGATTGAATGGTGACTTCGACCGATTCGCCGACGGGCAGGTCGGGCGCCATCACCTCAATGCGCCCGCCCGCTTGCACCGTGGTTTGTATCCTACGTGCCGCCAACATGACTCCATGACTCCGCGCCGCCGCAACCCCCGGAGGAGCTTGGAACCGCACGCCGCACGTGAGCGGTCGGTCGGCTCCCGCGCGCCCATCGGACGTCCCGGCTCATCGCGATCCCCCGCCACATTATACGCCACCGTGTCCCGACCTCCAAAGATGTTTTTGATCAATCATGAGCTACGCATCGGGACCGGTCAAACTCCAGCGGTGAAAACAATGCCGACGATCACGTCGGGGACGGGAAGAACTTACGCCTTGAATAGCGCATTCCGCGGAGACTCCGCCAGGCCGGGCAGCCTCTTCAAACGAACAACGCTACCATCGCCGGCTGAGAATGAACTCCGCCATCGCCACCAGCGTCTCCTTCGCCTGGGACGGACGCAGGACCGACAGGTGTCCGATGGCCTTCTCCACAAACTCGCGGGCGACGCCGAACGCGTAGTCGATGCTGTCGCTCGTTTCCAGCCACGAGCGCACATCCGATCGATGGAACGGTGCATCGCCCGCGACCACCGCCCGCAGCCGCGCCCGGACCGGACCGTCGGCTGTGGACAGGCAATGAATCACCGGCAGCGTGGTCGTGCCCATCGCCAGATCGCGGCCCACGCTCTTGCCGGTGTCCGTCGAATCGCCCATCACGTCCAGCAGGTCGTCCACGATCTGAAATGCCACCCCCGCCGCCACGCCGAATTCGCCCATCGACGTGCACACCCCCGGCTCGGCCCCCGCGTAATGGGCCCCCAGCGAACAACACGCGCCCGTCAGCGAGGCCGTCTTGCTGCGGATGATCTGAAGGTACTCACCTTCGGCAAGCTCGGGATCGCCGCGCCGCGACTGCTGAATCAACTCGCCCTCGCACACCGTGTTGGTCGTCGCGCCGATCGTCCGCGCCGCGTGCTGATCGCGCAGGCTGCTGCACAGGTGATACGCATGCGAAATCAGATAGTCCCCCAACAACACCGCCGTCATGTTGCCGTATTCAGCGTTGATCGTGGCCGACCGGCGGCGAACCTCGGCATCGTCAAGCACGTCGTCGTGGACCAGCGTGGCCAGGTGTACCATCTCCACGACCGCCGCCAGCGTGCGATGCGCCGGATGCACGCCCCCGCACGACTCGCCGCACAGCAGCACCAGCGCCGGTCGCAGCATCTTGCCGCGGTATTGCCCCACCCGCCCGCACAATTCGCGAATGAACGGGTGTGGGTTCGACAACTCCTCGTCGAACAGCCGCTCGACGGCGTTCAATTCACCGCGCACCGCCGAATACAGATCCGTAAGAACCGTCGAACTGATCACCATCCGGTCGATCCCCGGCCAACACCATCGGCCGACATCAATCCCGCTTCCGGCGCGCGACCCGACGCGCCGTTCGTCGTTCTGGCCGCGCAGCGCAGCCCCGCGCCGGCGGAAACGAAGCCCATCGGATGCTATCGACCCCGATTGCGACTTCCAAATGTTTTCAAAAGTTTTGAAAGTGCGGCTGGCTCGTCCCACCAGCCGACCTCCGCCGACGAATTCACCGCCCGCCTATCGATCGTGGCGTTGCCAATCCCCACGGCGACAAATGACATCACGTGTCACCCGTTGATGATTCAACATCCGTTTTGACCCGGCGATAAACTCGCGACTGGCCGCCCTTTTTGCGTTCGAGTTGAATGGGCCCGATCACGATTTGTTTGTCGACCGATTTGCACATGTCGTAAACCGTTATGGCTGCTATGGTTGCAGCCATGACGGCCTCGATTTCGGCCCCGGTGCGCGATGTCGTGCGAACCGTCGCCACGACCCGCAGCCTGTTGCGGGCGATGGTGTTGCAGGACACGTCCACCCATTCTAGTGCCAGCGGATGGCACAACGGAATTAGTTGACCAGTCAACTTAGCTGCCTGAATGCCTGCAATTTTTGCAGTCACAATTCCCTCGCCCTTTTTCAGCCCACCGCCGATAAGCATCCGCAGCGCTTCGGGTTTCATCGTGATTTCCGCCGACGCGACGGCCGTTCGTCGCGTCACTTTTTTGGTGGAAACATCGACCATGCGTACTTGGCCGGAACGATCCAGGTGGGTCAGTCGGGCGGCTGGGCGTTGAGCGGACATGTCGATCTCCCGTTGCATCCGATGGTTCCGACGCACAACGTCTGAATTGTAACGGGCGGGACGTGGGATCGCATCGGCCGGCGGTGGAGTCGGCGTATTTTGGGGCCTACACTTGTGATAAAGGCGGTATCGAGGCGGGCCGATACGCCGACCATGTCCCTTGGCGCTCCCACCAACCTGTCGTCGCTCGACTCATGCGGCCGAAACGGTTCGTCCGTGACGGACACGGTTGCCGACCGGGCGTTCGCGGCCGGCGCCACCGTCGCGTCCGATGCCGGGACCGTCACCATTCCGCGGATCTATCAATGGCTGGCGGCGTCGCGCGCCCACCGGGTGTTGTGCCTGCTGTTCGGCGTCTGGCTGATCAACGCATTCGACACCGCGCTGACCGTCACCGCGCATTCGGACGGTCTGCTGGAGGAATCCAATCCCATCGCCGCCCGCCTGTTGCTGCACAGCCCGACGGCCGTGGTCATCTACAAGCTGGCGTTGGTCGGGTTTTCCAGCGTGGTGCTGGTGATCTACCGCCGACGATTGCTCGCCGAGCTCGCGGCCGGCGGCATGTTGTTCATCTACACCGTGGTCGCGATCCAGTGGCGACTGTGTTATGAAGTCTACGCATTGACCCGCTGCTCCGACTTTTCCGAGCGGGCGTTGAACGCGATCGACCTAACCCACCTCATCCGCACGTCCTGGCTGTTCGAGGGCTGACAGGACGCATGCACCCGGCCACGCCGGCAACACCCGACGCGATAATCGACGCCGGCCTTCCGAAACGCAATCGTTTTTGGTACGGATGTGATTTCAACGAAATGCGGCGGACGGAGCGCCGTCGTTTCCGCGATCGCCGGCGCGATTTCTGGTCCGCCGCCGGCGGGTTTCGCATGACACGTCGCACGCGTCAGGGGTCTGCAGGTCGTAGGAGACGGGCATGGACTTGTCGATGGTGTTTCTGGCTGCGGGGATGGGCAGCCGGTACGGCGGGCTGAAGCAGATGGACGGGGTCGGACCCAACGGGGAGACGATCCTCGACTATTCGTCGTTCGACGCCCTGCGGGCCGGGTTCGGGCGACTGGTTTTCGTGATCCGCGAGGAAATGGAGGCCGACTTCCGTGCGCGGATCGGCGACCGGATCGCCCGCGATGCGGCCGTGACCTACGCGTTTCAGCGCGACGACGACCTGCCGAGTGGATTCACCGCCCCGCCCGGTCGCACCAAGCCCTGGGGCACCGGGCATGCGGTGCTGGCGGCCGCCCGTGCGGTCGATGGGCCATTCGCCGTGGCCAACGCCGACGATTTCTACGGATCGTCGTCGTTCGCGGCCGTCGGGGCGTTTCTGCGGGATGGCATCGCCGGAGGCGTGACGCCGGCCGCGACGGCGACGTACGCGATGGTTGGATTCCGACTGGGCGACACGTTGTCGGACCGCGGACCTGTATCGCGCGGCGTCTGCCGAACCACACCGGACCGCTGGTTGCAGGAAATCACCGAGACCATGGGCATTGAAATGGCCGACAGCCGCGAACGGCATGCAGACGCGGTTGCGGGCGATGGCGCGGGCGTCCGCGACGGGGGCGGGCGCTACCGCGACGCGACCGGCCGGGAGCGGACGCTGCCCGCCGACACGCCGGTGTCGATGAACCTGTGGGCTTTCGGCCGCGATTTTTTCGGTCATCTGCGGGCGGGGTTCGCCGCGTTCCGCGAGGGACACGCCTTGTCACCGAACGCCGAATTCCATCTACCCGCCTGCGTTCAGGACGTCATGCGGTCGGGCAAGGCCCGCGTGGCCGTGCTGCCCACGAACGATGCGTGGGTGGGCATCACCCATCGCGACGATCGGCCGCAGGTCGCCGCGCATGTCGCTGCGCTGATTCAAAAGGGCGTCTACCCGCGCACGTTGTGGGCGTAGTGCCCGAACGCTGAATCCACATCGACCGATGGCGAGTCCGGTAGGGCGGGTTTCACCCGCCGTTGCCGGTCGGTCACTCTTCATTTCCGCCGGGACCGGTCCGGGCGCGTCGGCCATTCGCCGGACCGGTGCGGATCATTCCGAAGCGTCGCCACGCGGCTGATTGCGCTTCGGCATGATCGTGAGCGGGTTCCTCCGTACAATCGCAATCACGCGTCGTAGTCACGGCGGGTGAAACCCGCCCTACCCAAGTAGTCACGGCGGGTGAAACCCGCCCTACCCAAGCCCCGGCAATCGCCCGCCCTGATCGACGATGACCGATCCCGCGTACGCCAGCGCAGTCATGTAGGCGAACATGAAGATGGCCCGGCGCGAGCGTGCGGTTTCGCAACGGACGATGGCGAGTTCCGTAGGGCGGGTTTCACCCGCCGTCGCCGGTCCGTCAAATGCCCGAATGCCGAACTACGTCCGCTGGCGAACGGACGGTGCGTCCTACTTCTTCACCGTCGTCACCTACCGCCGCCGTCGCCTGTTCAACGATCCCGTCGCCCGTCGATGTCTGCGCCGCGCGTTCGTCGATGTTCGACGGCAATGGCCGTTCGATATGTTCGCCTCCGTACTTCTACCCGACCACCTGCATTGCCTGTGGACGCTGCCGGACGGCGACGATCGGTTCCCCATGCGCTGGGCGAATATCAAACGCCTGTTCACGCAATCGTATCTGGCCGCCGGGGCGGATGAACTGCCCGTGACTTCCAATCGTGACCGGCATAACGAACGCGGGGTCTGGCAGCCGCGTTATTGGGAGCATCGCATTCGCGGCGAGGATGAATGGTTTGCCTTTCGCGATTACATTCACCTGAACCCGGTCAAGCACGGGCTGGTGGAAGATCCATTGAAATGGCCGTGGTCCAGCGTGCATCGCCATTTGCGATTGGGATGGCTGGATGCCGACTGGACCTCCTGGTCACCGATCAAGGCCGATATCGTCGGCGAGTGATTTGATACCCGTCCGACGTCGCATGGAACCGCGGTCGCAGAGCGTAGGGCGGGTGAAACCCGCTACAACCCCGGCATGGGTTGGCGGCCGATCCGCGGAAGTCGTTACCGGATGTAGCGGAACGTCATGCCTGACCGTTCGGAACTTCGCAACGGCCTGCGAGCATTCGACGAAGCGTCGACGCGCCTGACACGATCCAAGCGAACACGATGCGTGACGAGCCAGCGACGGCGGGTGAAACCCGCCCTACAAGAATCGCGCGGGTCACAAATCCCGACTGACCAGTTTCATCACCACGCCCTGAATCGCGAATTCGGCGCCGTCCTCGACCACCATGGGCGCGACGACCGGGTTGTCGCCGTGCAGGATGATGACCCGGCGCCCGGCGCGTTGTTCGACGGTGACGCGCTTGAGCGTGGGCTTGCCGTCGACCAGGCAGGCGCAGATGCGCCCCTGCACCAGCACCGGGTCCACGTCGGGCCGGTAATGAACCAGAACGATGTCGCCGGGCTTGAGCGTCGGTTCCATGCTCTCGAAACTGAGACGAAGGCAGAAGCGGTCCGCCGCCCACAAGTGCCGCAGGACGGGAAACATCTCCAATTGTTCCTGGGTGTCGGCCGGGCGACCCGCGGGGATGGAGCCCAGCAACGGAAGTTCGCGCGTTTCCAGCGGCTGGGGATTGTCGTGTTCCATGCCCGCGCCGATCAGGACGGCCGGCGGAATGTCGAGCGCCCCGGCCAACACGTCGATGGTCCGCCGGGAAGGTTCACGCTGACCGCGTTCGATGCTGGACAGATAGCCCTGGTTGATCCCCGCGGATTCGGCGAGCATTTCCTGGGTCAACCGCAGTTCCCGCCGCCGACGCTTCACCCGGTCGCCGATGGTCTCCGCGGATCGGTTTCGAATCGAATCATCGCCCGAAGCCATATTTAGAGCATAATTCGAGCCTTAGATATTGCAACCGGCAATTGTTTAACGAAATAGGGGCGCGATGCGTCGCTCGACATGCAAGACAGAATCAATCAAACGGCCTATCGCCCGGACTACGAACGAAGCTTGGCAGCCATCGTGTCGGCTTCCGGCACGCGAACGGACCAAGCCAGGCCGACCCATTGGAGCACGCGGATGAAGAGATAGCTGAAGTCGATTTCCCACCAGCGCAGTCCGTGCCGCGCGGAGGTGGGGAATGCGTGGTGGTTGTTGTGCCAGCCTTCGCCGAGCGCCAGCACGCCGACCAGAAAATTGTTCCGGCTCTGATCCGGGCATCGGAACGGGCGGCGGCCCCAAACGTGGCAAATCGAGTTCACGCTGAACGTCACGTGGTGTACGAGGAAGATGCGCACCAGCCCGCCCCAGATGAACCCGAGCAACGTGCCGAACCACGTCCCCGTGATCCACCCGGCGATGCCCGCGGGGATCAACAGGCCGATCAAAACCCAGACGGGGAACAACCCATTGGCCACGCGCAGCAGCCGGTCGGCCTGCAGGTCACGGACGTAACGGGAGAGTTCCGGCGTGCCGGCCGTAAACATCCAACCCATGTGCGAGTGCCACAAACCGGCCAGCACCCCCCAAACGCCGCCGCCATAATGGCACGGCGAATGCGGATCACCCGGCTCATCGCTGTGTTGATGGTGCTTGCGATGGATGGCCGACCACTTGAACAGCGATCCCTCCAACGCCATCGACCCCAGCGCCGCGAGGATCAACTTCACCACGCCGACGGTTTCAAACGACCGATGAACGAACAAGCGGTGGTAGCCGACGGTGATGCCGAACCCGGTGGCCAGGTACATGCCGGCCAGAAGAACCAGCTCGACCCATCCCAGCCCGCGGCCCCACAGAAAAACGATCGCCGCGATCAAACCGAGGAAAGGGACCACAACGGCCAGAAACGTGGCAATCCGTTGCGTCCGCGTTGGCCCGCTGTTTTGTTCGATGACACCCGCATCCATCGGTGTACGATTCCTTCTCCAGATCCAGCTTGAAAAGCGACCGTATCGTGCTCACAAACCAACGTTACGTCAAGCCCGATTCCGAAGGTCGAAAAAAAAGAGAGGCCGCCAGACGCGGCCTCTCGAACATCAAATCGAATGAATCGACCTAAATAGGAACGCACAAAAGGGAACCCGGGTTTCGTCCGCCCTACGGGCGGGAAGAAATGGGGAACCCGATCCAGGGACTGAAGTCCCTGGCTAAGATCATGCGCCCTCCGGGCGAAGATACGAGCGTCATAATCCGGGCGAAGATCCGCGGGTCATGATGGAATCGGTTTCCCCATTCCGTGGTTCTATTTAGTAGCGG
>JABFSN010000203.1 GCA_013140575.1 Phycisphaerales bacterium
TCTGCTGATCGGCCGTCTCCTCGATCTCGCCCTCCGTGGGCATGTTGGGATTCAATCGCACGCTCACCGGACCCATCGGGCCCATGCCCATCAGGTCCATCTGCGTCATCCGCGTCCGCACCTCGTCCCGGTCGTCGCCGTCGTTATCGAAGGCCACGCCCTCGGCCGCACCCTCGAAATAGACATCCACCGTGGTCGGTCCCATCAACGGGATGGGCACGCCGCTCCCGTCCGGCAACTGCAGCTGCATCACCGCCGTGGTGTTGGGGAAGAAATCGATCTCCGGTCGCGGCGGCCGCGGAGTGTGGGAGGCCCGAATGATCTTGATCCCGGTCGGGTTTTCGTTGGCGTCAAACAACTCGATGACGACGGGGTCGAAATAGGTCGTCCCGGGTCCCGGCGGCTTGTGGTCGATGAAGCTCGACATTCGCTTGGGCTGATGCGAATGAAACGTCAAGCCGGCCACGTCCACCTGGGTATAGACGTCGAAGGAGCTTCGGGCCATGCCGTCCTCGGCGAATGGCGGCAGGTCGAGCCGCCCGGTTTGGGTGTCCTCGAGCTCTTCGATTTGTCCCATCGAACGGAAGCCGTGCAGCATGGGATCCTGCAAGCGAACGACGAACGGACCGATGGGGGTCATGCCCGTCAACTGGAGTTGCACCATTTCGGTTTCGACGTCGTCCAGATTGTTGCCGTTGTCGTCGTCAGCTTGCCCCTCGGCGCCTTCGAAGAACACGTGAAGCCGGGTTGGTCCGACGGCATGAACGGTGTGCATCGCACCATCCGCGAACATCACGTCGAAAACGGCTTCCGAGTCGGGGAAATCGTCGACTTCAATGAAATTGCAATTGGCCGTAGCGCAGTCCGACCCCGGGCCCTGCGGCTCGCCGCCCAATTCGAGGATGCAGATTTGGCGCGGCACCGCCTGGCAGCCGCCGCGCGGCAAACAGCAGGCCTCGTTCGGCGGGAAACAGGCCGTGGCCGAGCAATCGACGCCGTTGCCGAGGTACTGACCCCCGTAGAAATCCACGCACAGCCCCTCGGACGTTTCGAAGCAGCCGCCGTCGAGGCAGCACCCGCCGGTTTTGGGGCAGTCGTTCGGCTCGCAGTTGCCTCCGGACACCCAGTAGATGCCGGACAGTTCGCTGAAGCAGACGTCGATGGAGACCCGGTCGCAGAAGGCGTCACGCAGGCAGCACTGTCCGACGCAGACGTCGGGAACGCAGGACACGCCGTCGCCGCTGTAGAACCCGCCGCCCAGTTCACACTCGCTCTGCTTGATAACGGCGCAGTCGGTGCCCCGGCAGCAGGCGCCGACCGGTCCCTCCGGCGGGCACGTCACTTGATTGCAGTTCGTGCCGCCGCCGAAATACAGGCCGCCGCCTTTCACGCAGTTCAACGGGCTGGAAAGGAAGCAGTCTTCATTGTTGCAACAGGCGCCGCGATCCGATCCCGGACAACTGGTTCCGTCGCACGTCGTACCCGCCCCCTGCGACGTCCCTTGAAACTCGACGTCGCAAATGAACGGGGAAGTGTCGAAACATTGTCCCGACGGTGTGCAGCAGGCCTGCGTGGAGGATGGACACGATACGTTGTCATTGCAGGAGGTACCGGCGCCTTGTGGCGTCCCCTGAAATTCGATATCGCAGGTGTTGGGATCGACGTCGAAGCATTGGCCGAATGGCGTGCAGCAGGCCTGGGGAGGGGCCGCGCAAACGACCGTCTCGCAGGAGGTTCCGGCGCCCTGGGGCGATCCTTGAAACTGGCCATCACAGCTTACCGGGTCGGTGTCGACGCAGCCGCCGGTGGGAATGCAACAGGCCTGCGTGGGGATGCACGTCGCACAATCGAGCCGGGCGGTGTAACGCGCCCCGCAATTCACAGCGCCCGCGGCAAACACCGGCGATACGAAAAACCAATGCTTGCCGGGAGGCAGGCATACGGTCACGCTGCCCGTGGTGCAGGGCGGAAGATCGATGAACGGGTTGACCTGCCCGGTGTGGTCGATGCAGTTGCCCGTGCCCGGCGGGTCAGTTTCGGCAAGGCCGATCTGCGCGGCAAACTCGGCCGATACCGTCCAGGTGAATTCCGCAGGGGTCGGCACCATGACCTGATACCAGTCGGTATCCCGCGTCGTGCCGTTGTGTCCGACGGTCCCGCAACGGGTCTGATTGCAGGCAATCGGGGTGAATTGCGGGGCGACCACCGGGGGGGTATTGCACCCGCCGTTGATGGTGTCCTGCGGCAGGCCGCAGTTGGGTTCGTTCTCCGGAAGGCCGAACGTCGGGCAGTTCACGCAGCAGGTCAAGTCCACGCGCAAGTTGTACGTTCCCCGGGCGCCGTTGACGCCGGCGATACGAATGAAATAGTTCTCCCCGGCGATGACGGGGATCTCGATCTGCGATGAACCGGCCGTCGGCGCTCCGCAGCCGTTGTCGTTGCAGGCCAACTCGGGCGACTGACACGAGGCGTAGGCGGCCAGCGTGGTGTTAAACGTGCTGCCGCAGGTGTTGATTTTCGCGGTGCCCGAACACGGGGGCACGAAACAATGCCAGACGTCGAATACGTCTTCTCCGCCGCCACACGATGTGGGCGCGCCCGGGGCCGCGTTCGCGTTGTTTCCGATGAAGGTCGATCCGGGATCGACGCGGATGCAGCTACTGCAGACGTCGCCGGTTGGCTCACCCGCCTGGATTTCCGGTCCGGCGGTTTCGGCGACGCGTTCGCCCGAAGCGTCGAGGTCTGAATTGTCGCCCGACGCGGCCGTTGAGCTGCCGCGATCCGGGCGCGACGCTGACGAAACGGACGGGGTAGTTCCGCCCACGGACGAGGAGCCGCGCACCGTGCCCTTCCGAAGCAGCGCTTCGGCCGATGGAACGACGGCGCCGCGTTCGGTTTGAAGCAGATCGGCGGAGTCGGGCGGCGTTGTCGGCGCCTGTTTGGCCGGAGCGCCGCGCGTTCGTTCGCCGTCGCGTTCCGCAACCAGCAGCGTCGGCAACACGCCCCCGGCCAGCAGCCCCAGGCTCACCAGCAAGGCTCCGATTTCCGCGAATGTAAACGCGGCATGCCTGTTCCCCCGTCGGCGCAGCAATCCGTTCGTCGCATGGCTCATCAAATTCATCCTTAGAAACGTGGCGTTCCGGCAATGAAGGGAAAGCTCCGGCCGCGCGATCGCCAAGCGACCACCGCCGAAGCGTTGGAAACGCGACCAACCCCTTGTTCGCCCCCGATCTCGACCCGACGCCCCATAAACCGCCGGGCGAAAAACCCACGGTGATTCTAACGGGGCGGCTGAATCGAAACAAGGCAAATTCTCGCGCGTTAGCCCGTAGACGCGACCGACCAAGATTTCGCCGGCCTCGTCCCGGAAACGTAGGCCTCGCGGCCGCCCGACGCGCCGCACGAGTTCGGAATGGGCCGCGCGGCTCCGCGGCGTTAAACCAATTCGGGAACCGGCCGTGGTATCGACAGGCTGGGACGGGCCTTCTGGAGTCGTGCGCGGTTCGCTTAAAGGACGGCTTTAGTGACTCGGATCGGGGAAACGTGACGCAGCCGGCACCGGTGCCGGCGGTTCGACCTGGAGCGTTGGAGATCGTGTTCGGGCGAGGAAGATCGTGTTCCGAACTATCGATACACGTAGTCCATGTACCCGATCATCATTTCTTCCCAGGTCTGTTCGCCCCAGCGGACGGCGGCCGCGGGGTCGGGGTTGGCGAAATTGGCGGCGGAGTTGTCGTAGTGGGCGATGCACTCGATCTTGGTGCCCTTGGGGATGAACATGGGGCTTTTCAGAATGTACGATTCCTGCCAGTTGAAATCGTAGCGCGGGACTTCCAGGACGGTCTCGGCGCGGCCGTCGGCGTAATGGGCGATGAATTGCCAGCTCTTGCCGCGGAAGTGCATGTGCGGGAAGAAGGACAACACGTCGCAGTCTTTATCGAACGTGTACGACGCCCGCACTTCGTGATCGGCCGCTCCGGGCGGAATGTTCAGGTCGAATGAATAGACGCCTCGGGTACGCACCTCGCGGGCGACGGGCGACTTGGAAAAAATCATCCCAATGCTCGATTTGTCCTTCATCTTCTTGCCGCTGGTGGTGTAGTGAACCTGCATCACCAGCGTGGCGCCCGCGGGAAGCTTCTTGCCGTACCCTTCGGGATAGACCGATGGCGTGTCGCCGGGGACGGTGGCGCACAACATGCCATCGTCCAGACCGATCCTCTGCTGATCGACCTCACCGTCTTTGGGAACGATGAACACCAGAATGTGATGCACCACCTCTTTGGCGCCGGCCTGGGCTTCCATGGCCGTGATCCACTTGTCCTCTTTGAAGGTGGTGGGGATGCGGAAATGCTGATACTCCACGGTGCCGTCCACCGGCACGTTGAACGACGAGCGCATGGTGAACACCGCGTCGGGTTCGCCGATCGTCCAGCCTTCGGGCCACTCGCGCTCCGGCGGCGCGGCCGCCACGTCGCCCTGCGGCATGCCTGCGTCAATCCATTTCAAGATCGCATCGCGGTCGGCGTCGGCCATTTTCCGTTCATTGGCGAACAGCCCGGCGTGCCGCGGATGGGCGTTCCACGGCGGCATGCGGCCCTCGGTCAATACGGAATAGATCATCGCCGACCAGCCGCGCACGTCTTCGTAGGTCAGTAATGGGAACGGCGCGATGTGGCCGTCGCGATGACAGCGCTGGCAGTTGTTCTGCACGATTCCGGCGATGGGCGACGCGAATGTCAAATCCGTTGGAACTGACGCCGGCGCCGCTCGTGTAATCAAGCATCCGGGCGCCACCGTCCGCGTCACCAGCGGCGACTTGCCCTTCAGAACGTCGTTGATGGCGTCTTCCAAATATCGGTTCTTGGGGTTCTTGCGCTGCGCGCCGATCGCGTATTGATCGTCGATCATGCCGCGATAGCGGATGACACGGTCGGAATCGACGACGAACGCCTCCGTCGTCGTGCGGGCGTCCAGTTGTCGCGTCAAGGCCTGTTCCGGGTCCTTCAATATCGGAAACGTAATCTCCAATGCTTTGGCCGACTCGACGATTCTCTCCAGTGTATCGTTCGGATTCGCGTTAATGCCGACGAATACGACCTCTTTCCTGCCGAATTTATCCGCGATCTTCTCGAGACGCGGCGCGTACCGCTCGGCGATCGGGCATCCGACGCCGGTATAGGCGATGACCAGCACTTTTTCTTTATGGAAGTCGAGCAACTGGACGGGTTTGCCGTCCGCGGCCAGCAGCGTGACGTCTTGCAGCTTCTCGCCGACGCGATCGGCCGGCGACGCCGTCACCACGCCGATGACGACCGCTGCGGTAACGGCTGCAATCGAAACGACAATCGCGGACTTCCTGAACATGGACCGGTCCCCCATGGTTTTCAACGTCCTGCGTCTTCCAAACATCTCACCGTGCTCACGTCGACGATCAGCCGCCGTCGGCACAATTATCGGCTTCCCTGTTGCGCTCCCGTCGCGCCGCCCGGCGCGCCTGCCTCTTTAACGGCCATCACGTGATGCTGCGTCCGGAAGAACAGCACGCCCTCCGAAATGGCGGGCGTGGCCATGCAGATCTCACCCAGCGGGTTGGTGGACAGGACATTGAATTCCGGACCGGCCTTGACCGTGTAGACGTCACCCTCTTCACTGGTGAAATAGATTTTGCCGTCGGCGGCGACCGGGGACGCCGTAAACCCGGTCCGGCCGGTGCCCAGACGCTCACGGTATTTCTTTTCGCCCGACCTTGCGTCGTAACACGTCAAGACGCCGTTATCCCGGCAACAATACAACAAATCGCCGTAGACGATCGGCGTCTGCATGTAGTTTCCGATGCGATCGTAGCTCCAGGCCATGAATTCACGCGGCGATTCCGGGTTGTCCGGTGTGATGTCGCCCTTCACGGCCGTGCGTATGGCGTATAACGGCGCGCCCGGACCGTGGGCGCTGGTGATGTAGATCAGGTCGTGGGCCACGACGGGAGTCGGAACGGGAATGTCCCCGCCGCCGTTCAGACGCCACGCTTCCCTGCCGGTTTCAAGTTCATACCCGCCGATGTGGCGGTAACCGTTCACCGCGATGCGCGTGGCGCCATCGGCCGTGTATATGGTTGGTGTGGACCACGTCGGCACTTCTTCGCGGGCGACGCGCCACACTTCCTTCCCGTCGCTGACGTCAAACGCCGCCAGAAACGAGTTCTTCTGCACGTCGCACTGCAGGATGATCCTGCCCTCGTGGATGATCGGTGAACTGCCGAAACCCCATTGCGCTCCCGGCATCACGTACCAGCCGGAATCCAGCACGCCGATGTCTTTCTTCCAGACCAATTCGCCGTCGACGGTGTAACAATACAGACCCTCCGAACCCAGGCACACGACCACGTGTTTTCCGTCAGTCGCCGGTGTGGCATTGGCGTGCGACGCCTTGGTGTGCCGTTTGATCTTCGGAACGCCTTCGAAAACCGCCTTCGACCACAGCACGCCACCGGTTCGCTTGTCCAGGCAGAACAGTTGCCACTTGTGAACCGTCTCATCCTCGACCGGGGCCACGTCGCCGTACAAGCCGATCTTCAACTCCGGATCGTCCTTCCCGCTTATCGCGGTGGTCACGAACAGTTTTTCGCCCCAGATCACGGGGCAGGAATGCCCCAGACCGGGAATCGGCGTCTTCCACCCGATGTTTTCATTCTTCGAGGCATCCCACCGCGTCGCTGCGGAATGACCGTCGGACACGCCCGCGGCGTTCATCCCCCGGAACTGCGGCCAATTCGCCGATCCGCCCCCGTCGCTCTTTGCGTCAGTCGCCCCGCAGATAATCGCCGCCCCTACAGCCGCGGTAGTCAATCGAATGACGATCGGGGTATTGCGCACCATCGAACAACCTCCCTGCCCAGCGGTCTATCCCGCTCCCAATTCAGCGCGGCACCGGTCCACGATTTCGGCCGCCCGCCGTTCGATCGACGCGTAATTCCGTTCGGCCATCCAACCCGGCTCGAACAGCGTGCGGACGAATCCAGCGCCGGCCGCCCCGGCCTTCAGCACCTCGACGCAATTCGCCAGCGAAACGCCGGCCGTCGGGAAAATGCGCAATTCCGGCAACGGGGCCAGGATGCCGGTTACGTACTCGACGACATCCGCAGGCGCGGGAAACAGCTTCACGAAATCCGCGCCGGCGCGATGGGCGGTCAGCATTTCCGTGGGCGTGAATGCACCCGGAATGAAGGCCACACCCAGCTTCGCGGCCGCACCGAGGATCGCCGGATCGAACACCGGCGACACCAGAAAACACGCCCCCGCCCGAACCGAATCGCGGGCCTGATCGACGGTCAACACTGTCCCGGCGCCCACCAGCAAATCGTCGTTGGCCGCGAACCGCTCGATCAACCGCAGCGCGTTGGGCGTGGTCAGCGTGAACTCAATCACGCGGAAACCGCCGGCGACGGCCGCCGTCATCGCGTCGCGTGCGACCGCCTCGTCCTTGGTACGGATGATGGCGCTCAGGCGACGTTGTTGAATCTCCTGGACGACTTCGTTCCGGTTTCTGTTGGCCACGTCCGACCCCTTTCGAAACTGTGCGCCGGCATTCTACCGCTCATCGCCGGGAAGCGGTATCCGTTCCGTGGCGATTCGCAAGCGGGTATGATGGCCTCGCGTCGCGCATCGGGCCGGGTTTTCCTGGGAGTCACCCCACACATGCTTCAGTTTCTAACCGCTCTCGTATGCCTCGCGGCTGCTCAAATCGCGGAATCGCCGCCCGAACCGCTCCTCACCGTGGCGGAGAAGACAAGTTTCGAAGCCACCGCCCGCTACGACGACGTCGTGGCCTTTATCGACAATTTCGTGCAACGTTTTCCCGTCGCGCGCAAAATCAGTCTCGGCGCGAGCGGCGAAAACCGCGACATCCCATGCCTCATTTTGGCCGATCCGCCCATCGCGACCTTCAAGGAGGCCGCCAAATTAAAAAAACTCGTCGTTCTGGCGATCGGGAACATTCACGCCGGCGAAGTTTGCGGCAAGGAAGCCCTGCTGATGCTGGCTCGTGACATCGCCGAAACGCCGAATCACCCGCTTCTGAAGGATCTGGTCATTGTTTTCGCGCCCATCTTCAACGCCGACGGCAACGAACGCGTCTCGATCGACAACCGACCCGGGCAAAACGGCCCCACCCGGGGGATGGGCCAACGCCACAACGCCGCGGGTCTCGATCTCAATCGCGACTTCGTGAAACTCGATTCGCCCGAGGTCCGGGCCCTCGTCCGGTTCATGAACGAATGGGATCCGGCGGTCTTCATCGACACCCACACCACCAACGGCACGCTGCACCAGTACACCATCACCTACGACGGGCCGCGCAATCCGGCCGGCGACCCGCGCGTCGTCGAATTCGTCCGCGACCAAATGCTGCCCGATGTCGGCGAGCGGCTGCGTGTGGAAACCGGCTACCGCTCGTTTTTCTACGGCAATTTCGAGGGCGACCAGTCGCGTTGGACCACGTACCCCGCCGAACCCCGCTACAGCATTCAGTATGTCGGCCTGCGTAACCGCATCGGCATCCTTTCCGAGGCCTACGCCTACGCACCGTTCCGCGACCGGGTGCTCGCCACCCGCGACTTTGTGCGTCACTGCCTGGCGTACGCGGCCGATCATTACGACGACATCCGCAAACTGCTCGACGATGCCGATCGCCGAACCATCGACGCGGGCGCGATTCCGCGACCGGACGACGTTGTGGCGATCGATTGCGAATTGACGCCGCTGCCGCGGAAGGTAGTGGTCGATAGTTATGACCCGTCGTCTCCCGGCGAAGGCGACGGCGACTCGACGCCACGCACCTATCTGGTCGATTACGATGGCGTTTGCACGCCGACGCGATCGGTCCGCCGCCCCTACGCTTATCTACTTTCGCCCGATTTCGAGCCGATCGTGCAGACGCTTCAACGCCACGGAATCGAGGTCGAACTGCTTCGCGAAGACGTCGAGCTCGAGGTCGAAATCCACGACGTCGATGGGGTGGAACACGCGGACCGGCCCTTCCAGAATCGCAGCCTCCTGACGCTTCGCTCCACGCCCCGCCGGGTCACGCGGCTCTATTCGGCCGGGACCATTCTCGTTCGCACCGGACAGAAACTCGGCTCGCTGGCCGCCTATCTGCTCGAACCGCAATCCGAAGACGGACTGACGCGTTGGGACTTCTTCGCCGAGCGACTAGCGCCCGGACAAGCCCATCCCGTTGCGCGGCTACTCGACCCGGTACCGCTGACACGATGTACGGTTCGCCCGCTGAAGGACGAACCAACGGTTCGCAAACGCCCGACGTTTGACGCCCTCTTCGGATCCGGCGACCGCCCCGACTTCGACGGTTCCCCGGTCCGCATCGTCGCCTGGCTTTCCGATGGCGAACACTACTTGCAAATCAAGGACGATCGCCTCTGGATCGTCGACGCCGCCACCGGACGGGCGTCGCCGTTTCACGATCCCGATCGGCTGGCCGCGGCGCTTCGGTCTCTTCCGACCATCGACCGAAAATCAGCCGACGGCTTCGCCCATGGCACTTCATTTCAGATGACCGACGATCGGTCGGCCGCTCTCTTCAACCACGACAACGACCTCTACTATGCCCGTTTCGACGGGTCGCTCGCCGTCCGTTTGACGCAGACGCCGGAAACTGAAGAACTCGCCGCCTTCAGTCCCGACGGTCGGTTTGTCGCCTTCATTCGCAACAACGATTTGCATGCGGTTGATATCCAGACGCGCACAGACCGGCAACTGACCACCGGCGGCGCCGATCTCACCCGCAACGGAAAGATGGATTGGGTCTATTACGAGGAGCTCTATAATCGCGACTGGCGGGCCTTCTGGTGGGCGCCCGATTCGGCGCACATCGCTTTTCTGCGGCTCGATGATACGCAATTGAAATCGCACGCAGTAATCGACGACTCGGCACGCGATCAACAGGTCGCAAGCGAACGATATCCGAAACCCGGTGAACCCAATCCGCGCGTTGCACTTGGAATTGTTTCAATCGGCGGCGGTAATGCGCGTTGGGTGGATTTGGACCTCTATTCCATCGACGACTGCCTGCTGCCCCGCGTCGGCTGGTTGCCGGACGGCGATACTCTCTATTTCTACGTTCAGAATCGTTCGCAGACGTGGCTGGACGTCAATACGGCCGATCTTCGCGGCAAAACACGGACCCGCTGGCGGGAAACCACCGACGCCTGGGTCGGCGACCCCGGCGAACCGCGGTTCTTGAATGACGGAACGTGGCTCCTGCCCAGCGAGCGCAGCGGTCGGCGGCATCTCGAACGCGTTAATTCCGAAAACGGTGAACGAACGGCCGTCACTTCAGGCGAATGGGACGTCCGCCGTGTTCACCACCTCGATGCAGACGGCGGATGGGTCTATTTCACGGGAACTCACGACAGTCCCATTGCAGAGAATCTCTATCGCGTGTCTCTCCTCGCTCCGAATGCGAACGGCGGAACATCGCCTGCCCCGGCACGACTGACTTCGGACTCGGGGAATCATTCGGTCAACGTCGGTCCGACGGGCGCCTATTTCGTGGACACCTGCAGCGACCGCTTCACGCCTTCCAGCGTGAAACTCCGCACCGGGGACGGCCGACTCGTTCGTATGCTGGACACCAATCCCGTTTACGATCTCGAGGACTACGATCTCGCCCGCGATGAATTATTCCAAATAACCGCGCGCGACGGTTATTCGCTCGAGGCCATCCTGACCCGCCCGCACGATTTCGATTCCGCGAGCCGTTACCCCGTCTGGATCATGACCTACGCCGGCCCTGAATCGCCGACCGTGCGCGACGCGTGGGGCCGAGGACGGGCGATGGATTACGCCATCAGCGACGCCGGCGTGCTGATTCTGCGCGTCGATCCGCGCAGCGCCAGCGGCAAGGGGGCGGCGTCCGCGTGGACCGCATACAAAACGCTCGGCAAACAGGAACTGGCCGATCTCACCGACGCCGTCGAATGGCTCAAGCGCCAACCCTATGTCGATCCGAAGCGAATCGGCGTTTCCGGTCACAGTTACGGTGGCTTCATGACCGCGTACGCCATGACCCATTCCGACCTCTTTGCCGCCGGCATCGCCGGCGCGCCCGTGACCGACTGGCGCCTCTACGACTCGATCTATACCGAGCGCTACATGGATACGCCGCAGAACAACCCGGACGGCTATGCCGCGTCGTCGGTCGTCGACGCCGCGAAGAACCTGCACGGCCGCCTGCTCATTCTGCACGGCGCCATGGACGACAACGTACACCTGCAGAACACGATGCAGTTCGTTCACGCGTTACAGGAGGCCGACAAACCGTTCGACTTGATGATCTATCCGCGCAGCCGCCACGGCATCCGCGGCGACCATTACAACCGTCTGCAATACGATTTCATCACCCGGACGATGGGTGTTGCATCCGCTGTCGACGCAGCCGCGCCGACGCAAGATGATTCGGCAAACTCGGCTCAATCGGCAACGACGGCCGTCACGGATTAGCACCTATTCGCCGCAGCAGGTGTCCACGCCGCCGAACGCATCCAGCACGGCCAATATGTCGAAAACGTCAATGGTGCCGTCACGCATGCACTGGGCGAAATCCGTCTCGGTCGCCGGGCACTGCGTGAAGACGCCCGCGAACCCATCCAATACGCACAAAATGTCGAATATGTCCACGCCGCCGTCCAGATTCACGTCGCCGTACGGGTGGTTGAACGGCGTGCACAAGCTGCTTATGCACCGGATGGCCGTGCAGACGCCGACAAGAACGCAGTCGGGCGTAAAATCGCAAGACGCCTCGCACTCGTCGGGAATGTCGTCCCCATTGGCGTCGGTGGACGGGCCGGTCACGATATCGCAGGAATCAAGCGTTCCATTCGGCTGACAATCGGCCGCCCGACCCGCCGCCAGATCGCACGCGTCGGGCACGAGATTGCCGTCACAGTCCGGACTGATCATCGCCAGAACTTCCTGCGGATCGTGCAGCGCATTGCCATTGCAATCCAGCAGCACGCCGCAGTGATCCAGCATTGCACGCAAGACATCCACGCGGTCATTTACGTCGGGAATCGCCTCGAACGGCACCGACCAGAACGACGACCAGTAGATACCCGTGTCCATTTCCACGCCAGCGACGGGCACGTCGCCCAACAACGATACGCCCGCCTCCGACGTCGGAACGAGCGAATCGCCCACGTTCGCAAACGGATAGACCAGCGCATACGGCCCCAGACCGGTCAACAGTCCGCCACCCGTCACCGTGCTCTGGCCGACGTCTTCGTCGAAATCGGCAACCCCCAGGTGGTCGGCGGCGAACGCCGTCACGCCCCGGTCGCGCAGATAGTCCTGGCTGCTGATGAACGCGCAATGGCCGTCGTCCAGAAACCACGCCAACGCCGCTTCGCCCGCGGTGCCCGGTCCGGCCGACCCGCCGAACGCATCGCCCGTGAACCAGATGACCGCGGAATAGCGGGCCAGAACCTGGACGCCCGGTTCGTTGTCGCCGCCGCCCGTGTTCCAAATCGCGTATTCGTAGTCGACCGCGTCGAGCGCCGACGTGTACATCGTCCTTACGTCGGGGCTGTCGTCGTCGTCATCGACCAGCAGAACTTTCGGGCTCGCCAATGTTCGAAATGAACGAGCCGAGGTGTACGATCCCGAGCCGCAACTATTGACGCCGCGCGCTCGCCAGTAATAGAGGGTGTCTGTTTCCAATGCAGTGGTCAGCAGATACGGCGACCCGGCCACCGCGGCGGCGTGCGCGATATTGTTGAACGCGATATCCGTCGCCACCTGCACTTCGTGCACCGCCACGTCGCCCGCGGACGCCCACGAAAGCGTGGGCAGCGGCGATACGTTGACCGCGTTCACACCCGGCGAAATCAACGCCGGCGTCTGCGGAACCGCGCTGAACACGCGCAACGTGATCGACGACGCAACCGTGTCCAATTCCGCCTGTCCGCGGACCTGGGGCGCGTACGTACCGGCCGGCACCGCCGCGGTGTTGCCGATCGTCAGCGTCGCCACTCCCGGCGCCGACACGACCTCCGGCGCGATGTTCAACGTCACGCCGGCGGGGGCGCCGATGACGGACAGCGTCACCTGCTCGGCCAAGGCCTCGTTCAACCCCACGTCAATCTGATAAACGGCGTCCGTTCCCACGCAGATGGATTGCGTGAACGGCGTCGCCGAAACAGCGAAGGACGGCGGGAACGTACAATTGTAGCAGACCGCCGCGAAATCCTGATCCGTGTCATCCCCAACCCCCGGCACTCCGTCGGAATTGATGTCGGCCGCGATCACGTGCACCGTCGCCGACGCTGGTCCGCCGGGCCCGACCAGGACGGCCTCGGCGTTGTTCATGCCGTCCGCCGTTCCACCCGTCGTCGACCAGCCGTTCGGCCCGATGACGTTGCCCCGGTACGTGTCCGCGCCGACGTCCACCGTCAGATCGAGATCGTTGTTCCATGCCGGCGTCGTTCCCCCCAAACCGTGACCCGGCGCGTCCGTCCACACCAGCATGACCCGCATCGGTTCCTGCGGATCGACCACGGACACGCTGCGCACCCATTCTTCACCGGTGTTCTCGAAAACCACGTGCTGATCGAAATAGTCCACCACCGTCGCCGGCCGCACCAACGCTTCGGTATCCAACCGACCCCAACCCTGCTTGCTGTCCGGCCGATGCCCCATGATCTGCAAGTTCGCATCGTTGAACCCGACCAAATCGTGGCAGACGGGCAGGATGGCCGCCTTGATCAGCGCCGGACTGGGGTCTCCGTGCCACGGATACAGCCCCCGGAATTTCTGGACAAACAACGCGGCCGCACCGGCCACCTGCGGGGCGGCCATGCTCGTCCCGCATAACAACCCGTGGCTCGAACCGGTGATTGTCGAATCTTCATAGCACCCCGGCGCGACCAGATGCGGAATCCGCCGACCGTCCAGCGCCGGACCATGCGCCGTAACGCCCGCCAGCCAGTTGATGAACGAATTGGGCGCGCCGTTGACCGATCGGAATTGCGAAGTCCCCACCGTGATCGTGTTCTTGGCCTCGTCCGGCGCCCCCTGCGTACTGGCGCCGCCGAACCCATTCTCGATCGCCAGCACATAGCCCAGCGCCTGGTTGCCCGGGGCGTCGGGATCGGCATCCCGCACGCCGATGTCCACCTGCATGGCCGTGTTGTCGTAGCCCTGCGCCGTCGCGGCCGACCCCCAACTGTTGCTCGACAGAATCGCACCGTTTCGGCTCGATTCCGACATCAACAGCAGCATCCCGCCCGGGCTCGTGAAAAACGGCTCGTACAATTGTTCCACGATCTTGGCGCCGGGCGCAACGCCCTGACCGCGGACGAACCCCCACGCGTCCAACGTACCGGTCGCGCCCGTGCCGACCATCAGACCGGCCGTGTGCGTTCCGTGGTCGTCCGCCGCCGCGCCGCCGCAGGTTGCGCCCACGCAGGTCAGCACCCGCCCCACCAGATCGGTATGGGATTGCTGCACGCCCAGGTCCACATTGGCCATCACCACGCCCGTCCCCATTAAACCGGCGATGCTCAACCATGTGTCGTAGCCGGGAACGGCCAGGTTGTTCCCATCGATATTGTTGACGTTGACCTGGCAACTCATCTCGCCCCGCGCCCCGCCGTCCTGCGGCACCGGCTGCACGCTGTACACCCCCGGCAGGCTCGCCACGTCGACCAACCGCGATCCCGAAATGATGCACCCGATGATTTCGAACCGTTCGTCCACGACCCGACGCCGAATCGTCGTCGCTTGCCATTGACGTAGACGTTCTGCGACCGCGTCCACATCCGCTCCGCGATACGTGACGATGTGAACCTCGACCGGCAAGTCCGCCAACCGTCGGGCCCGCGGCAGCAGTCGGTATTCCGTTTCAAATGCCCCCGACCACCGGATGGCGCCGCCATCGGTCGCCGCCGGGCCGTCCGACGCCCGGCTCCAGATGACATACGCAAACGGGTGAACGTAGGAAACGACTTGCGCTCCGCCGGCGCGCAACGCATCCAGCCACTCGGCCTTCGCCGGCCCGTCGAACTGAATCAACCGCAGACCGAACCCGTCGGATTCCGTCGCCGCCGGTTCCGACATGGCGGACGCACCCTCGCGAATGGGATCGAAACGGCGGTCGCCCAACCGTAACATGAATGCGTCATCGTCGGCCTCGAATGGAATGCCCGCAGCCCGCACCCGTCCCTCGTCCCCCACGTCCAGCACCATCCAACGAAACGCACCGTAATCACGATCCACCATCGGCCGCAGCCCCAGCGCGTCCACGGCCGCCGCGTCCGCAGTGTCGATGCGTACGGCCACGCCCCCCGCGCTCGGTCCGACGACCCCCGATGGGTCGACGTCGCGGCTGCTGCCGGCCGTCTGCGCGTCAATCGTCGAAACGGCGACCGCACACAGCATCGCCGCCGCCAGTGCGCATCGCGTCGTGATGGACGTTGAAATCGTCATTGCACCGTTCCAACCCACGATGGTAACTCGGGTGACTCGCCGGATCCCCGCCGGCATTGTACCAGAAAGCGAGTGGTGAATAGCGTGGATTCCGGCCGGATGGTCGCTCGCCGGCCGGGCGACGCGACCGCAATACGGTTCCCGTCCATGGCCGGCTTGAAGATCGAGCCCCAACGCGTTCGCGACGCCGGCGCTCCGCCGGGCCCTACGGCACCGTCGAGCCGGACGCCAAAACCTGCAATCCCGCCCAGTCCAGGACGTCCACGTCGCCGTTCTGCGTCAGGTCCGCGCACACGCAATGCCCATCCACCGGCCCGCCGCCAATTCCCGTCACGCAATCGAGAAAACCGGCCTGATCGATTCGGTTGGCGAGGGTGTCCACCGCACAGTCGCCTGCTGGGGCGCACACGGCGCACAGTTCGCGAGCCTCCAACGCACATGTTGCGTCGTAGTCGTTCGTGCAACAGAAACTGTCCAGGGCGCATACCAACGCCTGGCACGCCGGGCTGCCGCCGAACACCACACACCCCCGACCCGGCACATCGCATGGCGTCAAGGCGCTGACGATCGGCAGACTGAAACAGCACGGGTCCGCCTTCGGCGCCGTCCCCACTGGTTCGGGAACCGGATTCGTGCACAAACAATCGTCCCCGACCGGCGTCAGGCAGTTATCCGCGGCCATGTTCGTACAAACGCGATCCCACGCGATTTCCACGCCGCAGCACTTGGCGTCCAGGGCGCACACAATGTTCTGACATTGTGTTGCGCAGGCCACGTCAAGGACGCCTTCCGGCGAAAAGCAACCCGGATGCAGATTGATGCACCCCGGCGTTTCGTGCGGCGTGCAGCAATTTCCGTAATCTAATGTACACGGATAGGGATCGCACCCCATTCCGGTGAAGAACCGTCCGCCACTGCCGGTGCATGCGCCGGATGTGGTTACCGCGCAACCTCCCGTACCGTCGCAACAGGCCCCGGTTTGCGCTAGGGCACTCGACGAACCCACCGCGATTGACACGTACAGTACGAAATTCAACGCCCACGCCGCTGGATGCCTCAACATCACCGCCTCCTGTGACTGCGCCGACCCCGACCGCTCGCCGCATGGACGACCGGTCGCGATTTCGCGAATGGATGCAATTCCGGTGGGGTTTCTCGGTCGCCCCTTTCCTCCTCGAACAACGACCATTCTACGCCCCCACCACCCTCCCGGACAACCCCGCGGCCGATAACTGGAACGCAATTCACAGGCCTATTGAACGGGTTTGCGACCTCGGTGCGCCAAAAACGCCTCCGTCGACCTGCAGCGACGCGACTTGTTGACGTTTGTCCGAATTCAGTGATAACGTCTGCATCCGATCGACCGTGGGACCGCGGACCATCGGAAAGCGCATGAAACCGACGAAACGCCCCTGCATCCTGATCATCCGCGACGGCTGGGGCGCCAATCCCCACCCGGAATGGAACCACGCCAACGCCGTCCACCTGGCCCGAACGCCGGTCGACGACGCCCTGATGGCCCAATACCCCCACGCCCAGATCGTCACCCACGGTCCGGACGTGGGCTTGCCCGACGGCATCATGGGTAACAGCGAAGTCGGGCACCAGAACATCGGCGCCGGTCGCGTCGTCGATCAGGACATCATGCACATCTCCCGCCGCATCCGCGACGGCTCGTTCTACGCGATACCCGCGCTCCGCGAGGTTTACGATCACGCCGCCGCCCACGGCGGATCGGTTCACCTGATCGGCCTGTGCAGCGACGCCGGCGTCCACAGCGCCCTCGAACATTTGTACGCGCTGCTCGAATCCGCCCGCTGGTTTGAATTCGACGGCGACCGCGTCTACTTGCACGCCATCACCGACGGGCGCGATTCATCCCCATTCAGCGGCGTCGATTTTCTTCAGAAAATCGAATTCCGTATGAAGCAGATCGGCGTCGGACGCATCGCCTCGGTGATCGGTCGCTATTACGCCATGGACCGCGACAACCGCTGGGATCGCGTCGAAAAGGCCTACCGCATGTTGACCGGGGGAACGGGCGATCGTGTCCCGTCGGCCCGCGAGGCGTGCGATCGTTACTACGCCAACCCCACGGGCGACTCGATGAACGGCGATGAATTCGTGACCCCTTCCGTCATCGTTGCGACCGCAGCCGCCCCGCCCGTCACCATTCGCGACGGCGACGGCGTCCTGTTCTTCAATTTCCGCGGCGACCGTCCGCGTGAACTCGTCAAGGCGTTCTGTTACGACGAGTTCCCCTTCCGCGACGGTGACAAGTCGCGGGGATTCGCCCGCGACGTGCGTCCGCGCGTCCATTTCGCCACGCTGTCGGCGTACGAATCCGGGCTTCCCGTCAGCGTGATCGTTCCCAAACCGCCGAAAATGGCCAACATCTTCGCTCAACAGGTAAGCGCGCTCGGGTTACGCCAATTCCGCTGCGCCGAAACTGAGAAGTATCCCCACGTTACCTTTTTCTTCAACGACTATCGCGAGCAACCGTTCGACGGCGAGGAACGCCTGCTGATCCCCTCGCCGCGCGACGTGGCCACGTACGATCTGAAACCCGAAATGTCCGCGCTGCAGATCACCGACGGCGTGGTCGATCGCATTCGCACCGGCATCGACGACGTCATGGTCGTCAATTTCGCCAACGGCGACATGGTCGGTCACACCGGCAATCTGCAAGCCGCCATCAAGGCCGTCGAGATCGTCGACGTCGGCGTCGGCCGCATCCTCGACGCCATGCGCCGGGCCGGCGGAATGGCCATCGTGACCGCCGACCACGGCAACTGCGAACAAATGATCGACCCGGAAACGAACCTGCCCCACACCGCCCACACCACCTACGACGTGGAACTCATCGTCGTCGATGACCGTTTCAAGGGTCGCCGACTGCGCCGCGGCGGCCGCCTCGCCGACATCGCCCCCACGCTCCTCCACTTGATGGAGCTCGATCCACCCCCCGAAATGACCGGGCAGTCCCTGCTGCAATAGTGCTCGGCCGGCACAGAATGGACGACGCTACGACCCGCCGTCCACGACGCGGGGTATCTCGATAGGTGCGGCAACGCGTAAAACGACGATCATTCGTCGACGATGCGGCCGGATTCCATGTGCCAACACCGATCGGACGACGCGGAGACCGCGGAATCGTGTGTGGCGACGATGATGGCGCTGCCCCGGGTCTGAAGTCCCTTCAGGCAATTCACGATCGCAGATCCGGTGTCGGCGTCGACGTTGGACGTCGGCTCGTCGGCGATCACGATCCGGGGTTGGTGCACGACGGCGCGGGCGACGGCCACCCGCTGCTGCTCGCCCCCGGACAATGACGCGGGGCGACGATCGAGCATCTCTCCAATGCCGAGTTCTTCCAGAACGGCGGCGGCGCGGCGGCGGCGCTCGCGCGCCGGCACTCCCGCAGGGATCAACCGAACCGCGACGTTCTGCCAGACCGGTAGATGCTCCACGAAGACGCCCTGTTGATAGACGAAGCCGATGTCGAAGCGACGTACAACGTCCGGCGATCCGGTCGCACCGTTGGAGACGTCCGGATTGGCAATTACCACGCGGCCGGTATCCGGTGCGTCGAGACCGCCCATGATTTGCAAAAGCGTGGTCTTGCCGGCGCCCGAACGCCCGACAATCGACGTCCATGTGCCGGACAAGACGTCCAACGTCAACGGTCCCAATGCGAACGATTGCGGATCGTGGGCGGCGCCGTGTCGCCGGGTCACGTCGATCAGCCGCAATAACGGTGGAACAGCGTTCATCGCAGTGTGTCGACCGGACGCGTAATGGAAGTGCGCCACGTGGTGTAGATGCTGCCGGTCATGGTGACGACGAGACTGAACACCAGTGCCAGCAGACCGGGCAGCGGCAGAAATCGAGCGGGTAAAACAATGTTCGGAAAAAGCGGCAGGTCGGGTACGAAGAAGGGCGCGATCAGCGGCGCGCGAAAGACGCGCAGCCACACGATGGCAATGAACGTGGCCGACGCGGCCGCGAAGACGGCGACGATCACGTTTTCGCAGGCGACCATTTCGAGCACGTGGGCGGTACGCCAGCCCTCGGCCTTCAGCAATCCGATTTCGCGTCGGCGCGGCGTGTGGCCCATGTAGGTGAGAATGGCGAACGATGGAATCGCCCAGGCCAATGCCAGTGCGAAGAGGATCGTGAACACGCCCTCGCGAATCGACATTCCCCGGACCACGTAGTTATGCACGATCGATTTCGTTTGAACCCGGTAGCGGTCGTCCACGCGTTCGATGGATTCCGCAGCCAGCGATTCATATCCGGCCCGGGCATAGAGGCAGACGTCGGTGACGTGGCCGGATTCGCCGAAGACGGTGGCGGCCTCGTCAATGTCGCAGACGACGGCCTTGGCGCTCCAGAGCGTCGACGTCGACCGCACAACGCCGACTACCGTGAACAGACGCAGGGAATGCGCGTCCAGTGCGATGGTCTTCCCGGGCGATAGACCCGTGATTCGAGCCAGTTCGTTGCCGATCAGGACTTCGCTGCCGTCGGCCGGCAGCCGCCCGTCAACCTGCGGCGCCGCCCGTCGAATCTGATCGAGCGGAACACCGACGACCAGGACTACGGCGGATCCGACGATTGTGCGTCCGATGATCCGCGGCACCGCACGAGTGACGCCGTCAATGTCCGCCAATGGAGCGATTTTGTCCAACGGCAGCGGGGCATCGCGGCCGAACATGTCCCAGGTGCAGTAGAGGTCGGCGCCGGCATCAACCGAGGCGACGGCGTCGGCCTTGAGCCCTTCGCTGACGGCGACGCCGCAGAGCAAAAGCGCGAGCGGCAGCACCAATCCAGCCGCGGCCACAAGGTAAGCACGCCAATGGCCGACGACGTTTTCGGCGGCGAGTAGAAGCAGATTGACATGTGTGCCGAGCATTTCAACGGTTCAAAAAGCGGTGTTCAGGGGTGGAAGATCGACAATGACCGCGCCGTGCGACGGGTTGGGACAAGGCAGTCCGGGAATGGGCCATAGTTCATTCTCGCAGACGCGCTCCACGCGCGGGTCGAGCGTGAAAAAACACCACGACGGCGACACGGAAGCGCCGACACCGAAGCCGCAGGTGGACTGTTGGAATGCGTCCGTGCCGCCGGCGCGAGGCGCGCCGCCCGCGAACACAATCCATGCGGCGTCCAGCGCGACGAGCGTCGCGGTGGTGGACAATACCAGTCGCGCCCTAGTGCTGCACAATGTCGATAACCCGATTGATCGCCGGCGCGTCGATAATCTGTGGATTTGGATCGCCGGGCCAGTGAATCGTCACGGTCTTGACGGCGTCGGCCGATCCAAGCCCGACGTGAATGACCGCGCCGTTTTGGGTCAGATAGCCCTCGGCGCCGGAACGCCATCGATGGCGGGTCTTGTCGACGGTCTCGACCGCGATGCGCGCGCCGATACCGTCACGATTAGCGCGTACGCCGCGAAGACGCAAACCCACGTAGCTGGATTTAGGCGAGTCGTTGCGGAACAGATACGGCTCGTGATTGAAGTTATTGACCACCATGTCGAGGTCGCCGTCACGATCGAAATCGGCCGTCGCCGCGGCGCGCGAGCTGCGTGTGAAGGGCTTGCCCTTGATTTCCGCGCCGGCAATGACCATTCCCGCCGCGGGCGGTTCCAGACCGGCGGACTGGGCGGCTTCGCGGAAGACGCCGTGGCCGTCGTTCAGGTAGAAACGGTTGGGCCAGTAGAAGAACGGATAACCCATGCCCGTGGCCACGTAGGCGTCGACGTCGCCGTCGTTGTCGTAGTCGCCGGTGGTGATGCCCCACGGCCACCAGGTTTCGAGGTGGGATTCACGCGAGCGTTCGTCAAACGTACCGTCGCCGTTATTGAGAAAGAACGTGTTTCCAAAGAGGGCCGTCTTCGCCAACGTGTCGTCGCCTTTTCCGATCGGCAGCCCGCCGTTGACCGTTGAACCGAGGGGATTATTGAATTTGTCCGCGGGTTTGAGAAGTGATTGGTCCGACGGGTCCGGGATCCACATATCGGAGTGCATGTCGACGACGTAGAGATCGGGATATTGGTCGCCGTCGGCGTCGAAGAAGGTGCAACCCATGGCGCCCCAACTGGTACGCTTGAGCTTCTCCGCGGTTACCTCGTCGAACTTGCCGTCGCCGCGATTGCGGTACAGATGATTGGCCCCGAACATGTTCGTGACGTAAAGATCGGGGTCGCCGTCGAGATCGTAATCGGCGGCGGCCACGTCGGCGTTCCATTCAACCGACTGAATGCCCGATTCCTGCGTCACATCGGTGAACGTGCCGTCGCCGTTGTTTCGATAGAGAATGTCGCGCTCGCCGGTGACGCGCTGGTCGGGCTTTTGTGCCAGCGTGGCAAACGGCAGGCTGAGGCCGGTATAGAAATAGTCGGCTTCCTTGCTGATGGTCTCGGTGGTGAACTTGCCGATATTGCAGAGATAGAGGTCCAGGTCGCCGTCGATGTCAACATCGACCCACGCGGCGGCGCTGGAGTGGCCGTTATAGACGACGCTGGCGGCCGCGGTGACGTCTTCAAAGACGGCCTGACCGTTGTTGCGAAATAGATGGTTTCCGCCGCGATACGTAGTGACGTACAAATCCTGATCGCCGTCGTTGTCGTAGTCGCCGAAGGCGCCGCCCACGCTGATCGAGCGATCGACGGCGACGCCTGCGCCGGCCGTGATGTCTTCGAACGTGAAATCGCCCTTGTTCCGATAGAGCACGTTGGGGCCGAGGAAATTAAGGAAGTAAATGTCGTCAAGACCGTCGCCATCAACGTCGGCGAGATAGACGCCGCTGCCGTGATCGTAGGGATTAATGCGGTAGTCGGTTCCGGTTTCGCTGTCCAGGAACTGGTGGCGGAACGCGATGCCGGACTGTTTCAGAACATCGGTAAAGTGCGGCACGGCCGCCGTCGGCGGGGCATTGGCGGCCGCCGATGGAGCGGGCGGGGGTTTGTCGGCCGGCGGCGTGGAAGACGATTGCTTGCATCCGGCCAATGGAACCATGAAAAGCAGGGGCAGGATCGGAATAGGGAAATGTTCGCGAGTCATTTTGGGCTCCCCGGGTCGTTCGATTGCGCTGCGGCCGGATCGAACGGGTTCGGAATCCGATGCCCCTCGTATTGGGTGCAGTGACCGAGGGCGTCGGCCCAGTTCTTGAACACGTGAATTCGGTCCCGGCGCGACGGCACGGTCACGACGCGGCTTTCCACGAAACAGGCGTTCGAGGCGTCCAGCGGTTCGCCGGTTATTTCGTCGTGTACGCGCCAGTAGGCGTCGGCGGGTACATCCGGCCAATCGCCTGCGCACCTGATGCAACAAAAGGATTGCACCGTTTCACCGTCGCGAACGAGGTCGACCCGGCGCACCGGCTCGATGCGGTTTCCGTCCAGGTTGCAACGATCGGCACGCGACTGATAGACCCGCCACCGGCTGATGAGCGAGATCACCAGCACGGCGCCCAACCAGATGCCGATTTGACGATGGTTCATGTTCCAGGACCACCCGTCACGAACCGATTGCAGCCCGATCGGGAGCGCATCGGACGTTTCCAACGGTCAAGGGTAGTGGCGGCGGCGAGCCGCATCAAGATCGGGCGTTGAAACAGCTCGACGTAACGGTCCGCTCGATGCGGACGCCGCGGTCGTGCAACGAGGAGACGACGGCGTCGAACAATTCCGGCCGCCGGGCGATGTGTTCCGGCGGATGAACGCCGGGATCGCGGAATCGCCCGTCGACCAGCATCCGGGCGACGATGACGGCCGGGAACGCGGTGGTCCGGGCCATCGAGGACGCGCCCGTGGCCGCATCGGTTTCGTCGTACAAGTCATAGGTCCATCGAACGGGATGCCCATCGGATCGGCCATCAACGACGACGCGCATGACGGTGAATTCGCGTTCGCCGGGTTCGGCGGTCCACGCCGGGAACAAAAGCCGCGAGGTTACGTCGAGCGGGCGAACGGAATGGCCGCCGACGTCGATGGGTTCGCGGCTGAACAAGCCGATTTCGCGGAAGACGCACATCAATTCGATGTGGCCGGGGTAACGCATCGTTTTTTCCACCAAATCGGGAATGTCCGTGGTTTCGAGCAGCGAGCGCAGGCCGTCGGTGTTGAACGCCTCGAGCGTGCCGATGCCGGGAAAATCAAGTAATTCGGGGTCGGTTAGCGCCGGTTTGACAACGGTTTTTCCCGCGATGCGCATTCGGGCCGGGCGGACGTATTCCTCGATGACGTCGGACGGGGCAAACGGCGCCCTGTATTGAAACGGCCAATGCCGCGCTTTCGGCAGGCCGCCGACGTAGATCACCGCGCGATCCGTCCGTTCCAGCAACGCGGCTGCGTGACCGACCGCCATGTTGGACAACCCCGGTGACACGCCGCAATCGACGATGGCGACGGCGCCGGTTCGTTTGGCGACATCGTCGAGTTCCAGCGGGTTTTCGGGCATGAAGGCGATGTCAACGAATCGTTTGCCGGCCTGAACGATGGTGCGCAGGGCCGCGAACCCGAACTGACTGGGCAGCGCGCCGAGGACGATGTCGAACGGTTCAACGAGGCGGCGGAGTTGGTCCGCGTCGCTGAGATCGACCGACTGTGTGCGGATGGCGGCGTGGCCGCGGAATTGCCGGGCCAGGCGGTCGGCGTCGAGATCGGCGGCGGTGACTTCGAAACTCGGTTCAGCGGCGAGGTCGCGGGCCATCGTGGCCCCGACCATGCCGCATCCCAAGACGACGGCTTTTGTGGGCATGGGCGGCATTATAGGGGGGCGGCGCGCGTCGGCCAGCGAATGAACCGTTGACCGCCACGCGATTAGCACGCGGGTGCCGGGGTTGCGGCCGCCTGGCCTTGAAGCGAGACCGTCGTCAGGCCGCCTGGGCGAATTCGCACGGGCACGCGCCAGTTGAATTCAGCCGGGATGCACAGTCCGCCGTCGGTATCGGTGCAATAGACGCAGGTGAGGTTGACCATCCAAGTGACGTCGTCGCGTCCGACGGCGAAACGGATGGTGATGGGCAGCGCGGCGGGATGGGTCGCGTGGCCCGTGACCTGAGCCAACCCGGCGTGGTCCGAAACGACGCGCACGGTCCAGGGCGCGTCGGAGTTCAGGTGGGCGCCGTCGGGAAGCGTGGGCGTCAGTTTCAGCGTGATTTCGGCATCGGCGGCGACGGTTACGGCGTCGGATTGAATGGCGTGGCCGTTTGATCGGTCGGATCGATCGGGCGCGGTCAGACCGTGGATGGTCAGTTCGTGCCAATGCCGTGAACCGAGTTCAACCATGACGACGCGGTGGTTGTTGGTGTCGGCGATGAACAACGTGTCGCCGGCGGCGTTCAGGCCGCCGGGTTCGAACAGCCCCAACGAGCCATCCGGACCGTTTGTCGCAGGATTGCCATGCCCAAACAACGTGGTCGCGCTGCGGTCGGCGGGATCGACGATTTTGATTTTGTGGTTGTAGGTGTCGGCGATCAGAAGCTTGTCGCGCCAAGAAGTGACGCCGAGGGGGTGTTGCAGGCGAGCCCGCGGATGCGTTCCGTCGACGTCGCCGAAAACGAACAGACCCGATCCGATGATGGTGAACACGCGTTCCGCGGCTAGGTCGATGCCGCGGATGGCGCTGACCTCGCTGTCGGCGAAATAGAGGATTCCGCGGTGCAGGCAGATGCCCGATGGTTGCGACAGGGCGGCCGTTTCGACCGGTCCGTCGGCGATGTTCTCGCGGCCGGTGCCGGCCAGAGCGCGGGCGAACCCGACGGGCATTTCGATGCGCCAGATTTGATGGGTGCCGGCCATCGCGACATACAGCGTGCCGCCTTCCGTGCATAAATCCCACGGTGTACAGATGACCTGCCGGGTGCCCATTCCGCCGCCGGCGCGGTCGTACCCCATTTCGCCCGTTCCGACGGCCGTGGTGACCTGCCCGGTGTTCAGATCGACGGCGCGGATCAGGTGATTGTCGGTGTCGGCGACGTACAGAATGTCGCCCTGAATGGCCATTCCTTGCGGATTGAAGAACGTGGCGGCGTCGGCCGGTCCGTCGTCCGCGCCGGCGACGCCGCAACCGACGATCCGAATCCGCCGACATCGGCCGAGTTCGTCCGGCCACTCGCAGATCACGATTCGGTGGTGGTTCGAATCGGCGATGAACACTTGGCGGCGATCGGAATCGGCCAAAACCTTGCCGGGGAAGGCCAGTCCCGACGCCGGTTGAACGACGCCGTCCCGTTTCAACGTCAGCGGACCGGCGGCCAGCGCTCCACGTGAACGGTGTTGTTTCAGCAATTGATCGATGGCGTTGTCGAGCGTATCGCGGTTGCCCTCGCCGGCCACCTGCAGGGCGATGAAGCCTTCCGGATCGATCAGAACGAATGTCGGCCAACTGCGTACGCCGTAGGCCCGCCAGATTTTCATGGTGTCGTCGACGACGACGGGATGTTCCATTTCGTAGCGGTGAATCGCGGATCGGATTGTCCGCCGGGACGATTCGTTGGTGAATTTGGCGCTGTGCACGCCGATGACGACCAGCGGCTGATCGGCGTATTTGCGTTCCAGATACTTCAGATCGGGCAGAATGTGGATGCAGTTGATGCAGCAGTACGTCCAGAAATCGAGCAGGACGATCTGCCCGCGGAGTTCGCCGTCGAGGCGCAACGGCCGGTCGGTGTTCAGCCATCCCAACGGTGAATCAAGCGCGGGGGCCCTGGTTGATTCGGTCATGCTTCATCCCCCGGTCGACGGTTCCGCCACATGCCGCGGGTGACGAGTTCGGTCGAATTGCCGGCCGGGTCGCGGAAATAAATGGACCGCGACCCGTCACCCCACGTGATTTCCCGCTCGATGGGCACGCCGTTCGTGTTCAGATGATCCCGCCAGGCGTTCAATTCATCGGTTTCGATGGCCATCGCCACATGTCCGGGCCCGGTGGAACCATGCGCCGGGACGTCCTGTTTTTTAGAGGTTTCGTCGGGATTAAAAATCAGCAGCACGCTTGTGTCGCTGACGTAAAAGAACACGTGCCGGGGGTATTCGGCCGTCATGCGCGACAGTCCGAGCACCTGCCCGTAAAACGTATCCATCGCGGCCAGGTCGCGGGCGTACAGACAGGTTTCCAGCACGTGCAGGATTTTGGGCACGATTTCGGTCCGTTCGACTACGGCAAACCGCGGCGGCACCGCCGTCGCGCAAATTCCATCACGGGGCGGATCGTACACGCTTCATTGTCCCTTGCGAAGGCGATGATAGACTGCCGAGCCGGTGTCGCGCTGCCGCGCATGGCGATGAACGGTGGTTTTCGCATGACGCATCCCGCACCGACGGATATCAAGGCCAAACGCGCCGACGGCGTATTGCAGATTACCTGGCCGGACGGGCGCGTCGTGTGTTATCCATTCAAGGGAATACGAATCGCGTGCGCCTGTGCGTCGTGCGTCGACGAATTCACCGGGAAGCGCCTGCTGGATCCGGCGTCGATTCCCGATGATATCGGCATTGAATCCATGGCGTTGGTCGGCGCGTACGCGGTCAGGATCCGCTGGACCGACGGGCATGATACGGGCCTGTACACGTGGGAACGGCTGCGGTCGATTTCAGGTTGTGGCGATGCATAGCGCCCCGACGCAGCCGGCGTTTCGGAACGGGTGGCACGAACAACGGTACGCCGTTGTCCGTGCGGCCAGGGCGGGGCTGAAGAAGTCGATTCGAATTCCACGCGAGAGAAGACACGGGCAAGCGAGTACGCTTGCCCGTGCCACCCGAAAACGGAAGTGCATCGGGGCCTTGACCGGGCGGCAAGCCCACCACGTTAATGGCGAACAAGGAATGCCACATTTATGACGAGTGAGCCAACCCCCGTGACGCAACCAGAATCGGAATCCGCAACGACAACGGAAACGGCGACGGCCCATCCGACGCGCGTCCTGTTGACCGGCGCCACCGGTTTCGTCGGTCGTTACGTATTGCGCGAGATTCTGAACCGCGGTCACCGCGCCATTTGCCTGACACGATCGAGGTCGGCGCTGGCCGACGTCGCACGCAGTTTGGATCGCAGCCGGATCGTCGCAGTGGACGGCTCGCTGTTCGATTCCGGCGCGTTGCGCGACGCCGCGGCACAGTCGGATTCGGCCATTCACCTGGTGGGCATCATTATGGAACGGCGGTGGCGGGGGCAGACGTTTGAACACGTGCATCGCGAGGGAACGGAGCGGGTGGTGAACGCGGTGCGCGCCGGCGGCATCCGGCGATACCTGCACATGAGCGCGCTGGGAACCCGGGCCGACGCGGTTGCGCGATACCATCGCACCAAATTCGCCGCCGAACAGTGCGTGCGGGCGAGCGGACTGCAATGGACGATCTTCCGGCCGAGCCTGATTCACGGTCCGGACGGCGAATTCATGCAGTTGATGAAGCGGTTCGCGTGTGGATGGATTCCGCCGGTGACGCCCTATTTCGGAACGGGGGAGTCGCGGATTCAACCGGTGTCGGTTCGCGACGTGGCCTATTGCATGGTCGACGCGTTGGCACGCGACGCGACCATCGGACAAACGTTCGAGATGGGCGGCCCGGATCGCTACAACTGGAAGGAACTTTACCAGACCTGTCGGCGATTGATGCCCGGCGCCAAACGTTGGAAGCTGATGGTGTCGCAGCCGGTGCCGGTGGCCAAGCTGGTCGCGCGCACTATCATGAAAACCCCGTTGGTTCCAACCGCGTTGAAATTCAACGTCGATCAAGTGGCCATGTCGCAGGAAGACAGCGTTTGCGAAATCGCACCCGTCGAATCCTCGTTCGGCATCCGCCTTCGGCGTTTCGAGGACGAGTTGTCGCGCTATGCGGAGTTGATCCGTTAGCCGCCGGACAAACGTGATGGGTCCGCGGATTCCGACCCAACGACCGTCCCGATTAGGGACGATCATGACGCCCGTTTTCTTGACACTCCCGTGATCGGAAGCTACGGTATCGTCGAATTGGTTCCTGCCATTCATCGGACCTGAACAGGTCCGTTTTGCCGTCGTGGGTTTTAGCGTCGACGCCGACGTGGATCGGCGATGACGTGTTGGGGGTCGAGGGAATGGCATCGCGCGGTCCGAACGGGCACACCTGCGTCGTCGGTCTTGGCTGGGGAGACGAGGGCAAGGGCAAGATCGTCGATCTGTTGTGCCCCGACTACGACGTCGTCGTGCGGTTCAACGGCGGCGCCAACGCCGGCCACACCGTCTGCGTCGACGGCGAAAAGTACGCGTTGCACCTGTTGCCGACCGGCACGCTGCACACCCATATTCAATCGGTCATCGGGCCCGGTGTGGTTGTCGATCCGATTGCGCTCGTGACGGAGATCGACGCGATGGCGGCGCGGGGACTGTCCGTCGAGGGGCGCCTGCACATCAGCGACCGCGCCCATCTGGTGATGCCGTACCACCAATTGGAGGACCGTCTGGGCGAATCGGCCGCGCCCGCCGACGAACAGATCGGCACGACGGTCCGCGGCATCGGTCCCTGTTACGCGGACAAGATGCGGCGCACGGCCGGGTTGCGGGTTTGCGATCTGTTCGACGCGGCCCGCTTCCGCGAGCGCGTCGCCGAAATCGTCCGGTACAAGTCGGCCGTGTTCAAGGCGGCCTACGATTACCGCGACGAATTGGACGCCGGGGCCATCGCGGCCGACGTCCTGGCCGCCGCCGATCGACTGCAGCCCCTGCTCCGCGACGCGACGCAGTTTCTGCAGGACCAAATGGCCGATGGACGGCGATTGCTGTTCGAGGGCGCCAACGGGGCGATGCTGGACATCGACCACGGAACGTATCCGTACGTGACGTCCAGCACCACGACTGCCGCCGGCGTCGCGTCCGGCGCTGGCGTTCCGCCGGGATCGGCCCGGCACGTGCTGGGTGTGGTCAAGGCCTATTCAACCCGTGTCGGCCGCGGACCGTTCGTCACGGAACTGAACAGCGAAACCGGCGACGCGATTCGAAAAGCCGGAAACGAATACGGCACCACCACCGGCCGGCCGCGGCGTTGCGGCTGGTTTGACGCCGTGGCCACGCGTTACGCCGTGCGATTGGGCGGGGTGACGGAACTGGCGGTAATGCATCTGGATACGTTGACCGGATTTCGCACGATCGGGGTTTGCACCGGCTATCGTGTCGATGGTCGCACGGTTACGACGATTCCGCCCGATTGCGACGCGCTGGCCCGCGCCGAACCGGTGATCGAATTCGCGGACGGATGGGATTCCAATCCGGCCGGCGCTACCACCGTCGATGAACTGCCCGATCCGGCGCGACGGTATCTGGCCCGCGTCGAGGAATTGGTCGGCGTTCCCGTCACCATTGTCAGCGTTGGTCCCCAGCGCCATCAGACGTTGTTCGGCCGCACGCAAGTTTGCGACCGCGGGCGATCCGTCGCCGCGCCCGCCTGATTCACCATGCGTGATGCACCATTGGATCCCCGGGACACGATCGGCCTGGAACCGGAACAACTGCCCCGGCACATCGCCATCATCATGGACGGAAACGGCCGATGGGCCCGGCAACGCGGGCTGCCGCGGATCAACGGTCATGCCGAAGGCGCCAAGGCCGTCCGGGCAGTGGTCACGTATTGCGCCCGCTTGGGAATCGAAGCGCTGACGTTGTACAGCTTCAGTTCCGAAAACTGGAAACGGCCCCGGGCGGAGGTCGATTTCCTGATGGAATTGTACGGTCAATACCTGATCGCCGAACGCGGCGAAATCACCGAAAACAACGTGCGTTTGATTCACATCGGACGGCGCGAGGGCCTGCCGGCGTCGGTGCTGGGAGAAATGGACACCACGGTCGCGCTCAGCCGTGACAATTCAGGCTTGAAACTATGCCTGGCGCTCAATTACGGATCGCGCGACGAAATCGTTTCCGCGGTCAAACGCATCGCCGGCGACATTCGCGACGGTCGACGGTCGGTCGACGACATCGATGAACAGTTGATCGGCGATTCACTGCAAACGGCAGGCGTGCGGGACCCGGATTTGCTGATCCGCACTGCCGGTGAATTCCGGGTCAGTAATTTTTTACTGTGGCAAATCAGCTACGCTGAAATTGTGGTGACGCCGCGGTTGTGGCCGGAGTTCACCGTCGACGAGCTGAACGCCGCCATCATCGAATTCGCCCGTCGCGAACGCCGTTACGGCGACGTCGCACCCCGCTCGGCGCCGCCGCGAACGACACCGGCCTTCACCGGTTCGTCCGATTCAGGCGGAGGCCCGTAAAAACCGTGTTTTGGAGTTGAATTTTCGCGCCCGTCCCACCAGAATGGGGGCTGGGTTTACCGGCCTACGGGTACGGGCCGCATTCATGAACGGCCCGATCGGCCCACGATGGTGCCGCGAACCATGTTGGTTCGGGCATCGGAAGGGGGCCGCGAGCGATTCCCGTAATCACGGGAGTCGTGATCAAAACAGGGAGATTCTATGTTGTCGGGTCGAATCGCGTTCGTGTCCCATGTTCAATCGAATCGCCTCCTGATGTTGATGTCGACCGTCGCGGCCATGTCGCCGTTCGTGCGACCGGAATCCGCCGCGGCCGGGACGGGCGGGGCATGGGTCGAGTTCGCGGACGAAACATCGACTCGGCTGGTGGTCATTCCATCGCTGGGCGTCAGCGACCCCGACGAAAAGGAATACGCCTGGGCCGACATCGACAAGGACGGTGACATCGACCTGGTCTGCGTCCGCAAGGAACCGTGGACCTCGCCGGGTCGCCGTCGCAACGTCTTGTTCATGAACGAAGGCGTCGCCGACGGTCACGCGATCAACGGCGTTCTGGTGGATCGCACCAACCAATACGCGACGTCTGCCGACGACGGCGGACAGGGATTCCTGGATTTGACCAACGACCGCGACGTTGCGCTGGTGGACGTGAACAACGACACGTGGCTGGACATGGTCACGGCCACCACCATCAGCGACGGTCTGCCCAAGACGATTTCGCATCCCCGGGTGTACAGGAACCTGGGCAACAACGGGAACGGTGACTGGCTCGGTTTCCGCTACGAACAGGCACGGATACCGCAGTTGTTGACCATCCCGGGCGGATCGGCCGTGGCGCCGCGATTCTGTTCGGTCGCGGGCAAGGACCTTACCGGCGATGGATTCGCCGACCTCTATTTTGGCGACTACGACAGCAGCGGCGCGGGCGGCGATCAGGAGCCATCGCAAATTGACCTCAACGACCGGCTGCTAATCAACAACGGCGCAGGCTTTTTCACCGATTCCGCCTACACGCGTATGTCGCAGGCCATGCTGGTCTCGGCGTTCAGCATGGCCGTCGCCATCGAGGACATGAACGGCGACGGGTTTGTCGACATCGTGAAGGACACGGCGCTAAACGTCCCCCAACGCGTGTCGATCGCCTACAACAATCCGGCCAACCAGGGTTTTTTCGACGTATTTGACAGCGGCGTGTACACGCTGGCGCCCTACCACACCACCGTCGGCGACCTGAACAACGATTCGAGGCTCGACCTGGTCATTACGGACGACGGGTCGGATCGCTATTTGCTGAACACGGGCAATGGCGCCCAAAACCAGGCCCTATTTTCCAGCCGAACGTTCAGCTTTCAGACCGGAGGCGACGACGGATTCGGCGGCGATTCGGTCATCGCCGACCTCAACAAGGATGGATTCAAGGACGTTTTGATCACCGACGTGGACATCGACATTTCCGGCTGTGATCGCCGTCTGCACATCTATCGAAACCTCGGGAACCTCCCCACCGTAACCCTGCAGGAGCAATTGAGCGGCGGCACGCCCGAACCATGGATGCCCAACGGCGCGCACGACGTGGCTGTTTTCGATCTGAACGGCGACAACTGGCTGGACATGGTCATCGGCACCTGCAACGGCACCGAAGTGTGGATCAACCAGCCGCCCACCGATCTTCAGTTCGCCTATCCGGACGGTCTGCCCGCCGACATCGTCCCCGATCAGATCACCCAGTTCGACACCGTGGTCAGTGGCACCGGCTCGGTTCCCCAGCCCGGTACCGGCCGGATATTCATTTCCGTGGACGGCGCCCCGTTCACCGATTCGGCCATGCCGCAATCCGCGCCCAACGAATACGTGGCGATGCTGCCGGCCGTGCCCTGCACGTCAACCGTTCGCTACTATTTCAGCGCCGAGACCACCGACCCGATCACCATCACCGACCCCCGCGGGGCGCCGCTGACCACCTATTTCGCGGTGGCCAACGTGGGATCCGAGACCGTCATCGACGAAAAGTTTGAAGCGCCCGATCCCGGATGGACGGTCAGCGACCAAAACGTGTTGACCGGTGCGTGGGTGCGGGTCGATCCCGTGGGATCGTTCTTCCCCGACGGCAGCACCACCCCCGCCCAGCCGGGCGATGATTTCGGCGCCGCCACCGACGAGACCATGTGCTGGGTGACCGGGCAGCATTCCGGCGGAGCGGCCGGTCTGACCGATCTCGACGGCGGTCCCACGATCCTGACCTCCCCGATCATCGACGTCGCCGGCGTGGACGCGATCATCAGCTACGCCCGATGGCAGTACAGCAGCGTCGGCGGGGCTTCCATTCTCGATGAATTGATCACCGAAATCACCAACAACGGCGGCGATTGGGTCCGCGTCGATGGAGTATTCAACACCGGGTCCGCGTGGAACGTCCATTCCTTCAAAATCAGCGACTACGTGCCGCCTACGGCCACGGTCCAGGTTCGGTTCGTCGCGTCCGATCAACCCAACAACTCGATCACCGAGTCGGCCATTGATAATTTCACGGTCACGAAGCTGCTGTGCGAGTTCACCTGCACCATCGACGGCGATTGCGACGACGGGCTGTATTGCAACGGCGCTGAATCGTGCGTCGAGGGCGAGTGCCTGTCCGCCCCGCCGCCGTGTCCCCAGCAGTTCTGCGACGACGTCACCGATGCGTGCTCGTTGATCCTGCAGCCGCGCATGGGCGACCCGCTGGCGGGTTTGACCGCCGGACAACTCGACCGGTTCAACCAGGGTTCAACGAGATTCAATCAGACGCTGTCCATTCCCAACGGATTGGGTCCCATTTTCAATCAAAACAGTTGCGCGGCCTGCCACAACGGAAGCGGGGCGGGCGGCGCCGGTTCCATATTGGTCACCCGCTTCGGATTCGCGGACAAAAACGGGTTCGACCCGCTCGCCTCCCTCGGGGGCTCACTGTTGCAGTCGCAAGCCATCAGCGGCACGTGCAGCGAGCAGGTCCCCGTTGAATCCAACATCGCCGCCAATCGCGTGACCCCATCCGTTTTCGGCGACGGCTTGGTCGAATCGGTCGACGACGCCGACATCCTCGCCGGCGAATCGTCGCCGCCGCCGGGCATCACCGGGGCGGCGCACATGGTTCCCGCGCTGGAAGACCCGCCGGCCAGTCCGCTGCGCGTCGGCCGATTCGGCTGGAAGGCCCAGGTCCCCACAATGCTGACCTTCTCCGGTGACGCCGCGCTCAACGAAATGGGTCTGACCAACCGCCTCGTTCCGACGGAAAACGCGCCCAACGGCGACATGGGTTTGCTGGCCATTTGCGACACCATCCCCGATCCCGAGGACGGACCCGATGCCGAGGGGCTGCATTTCATCGACCGCGTGACCGATTTCCAGCGGCTCCTCGCCGCCCCGCCGCAGACGCCCAAGTCGGGCATGACCGGCGAAGCCGTATTCAACAGCATCGGCTGCGCCGGCTGCCACGTTCCGTCGTTCATCACCGGCGTGGTGGCCGAATCCTCCCTATCCTCCAAAACCATCAAGCCCTATTCCGATTTCCTGCTGCACGACATGGGCCAGCTCGGCGACGGAATCGTGCAGGGCGACGCCGGCACCACCGAAATGCGCACCCCGCCGCTGTGGGGCGTACGCGCCCGCGACCCCGTGCTGCACGACGGCCGCGTCGCCGGCGGCTCGTTCGACGAACGCATCCGCGATGCCATCAGTTGGCACGACGCCCTGGGCGGCGAAGCCCAGCCGGCGGGCGCCGCGTTCGATGCCCTGCCCGAGGGCGACAAGTTGGCCGTCATCGCTTTTCTCGATTCGCTCGGCCGGGCCGAATTCGACCACGACGGCAACGACAGCGTGTTGCTGCCCGATTTCCTGGCCTTCCGCGGCTGTTTCGACGGCCCCGGCGGCTATTCGCCCGACGACGCCTGCGCCATTTCCGACATCGATCAGGACGGCGACGTGGACCTGACCGACGCGGCCATGTTCGTCGACGCCTGGGACGGCCCGCTGACCGATTGCAACAACAACGCCGCGGTCGACCTGCTGGACATTCTGACCGGATTCAGCCAGGATCTGGACAACAACGCCATTCCCGACAGTTGCACGCCGCCGTGTATCGATGCCGCGACCTGCGGCGACGGAAACGTCTGCACGGCCGATCTGTGCACCGGCGGCTTCTGCGACAACCCGCCCGCGCTCTACGGCGACGTCAACAACACCGGCGACGTGGACATTTTTGATATTCTGTGCGTCCTGGACGGCTTCGCCGGAAACTTCACCGACTGCGTCGCGTCGGCGGTGGACATCGCGCCCTGCACGCCCGACGGCCTGCATGACATTTTCGACATCCTGGCCGTCCTTGACGCCTTCTCCGGCACAGACACCTGCTGCGGCGGCCCCTAGCGAACGATGCGCGGTGATTACCGCATGGAGTCGGGCGGGCTGTCATACTGAAACAACGGAGCGACCGGAGTTTCTGCCGTTCGAATATCACCGGCGAGATGCTCCGCTCGCCTTCCGTGGGCGTGCAATGGCAGCCGTCGAACGTGACCGCCCCCCTCCTTGCGGTGTCGAACGCCGTCGAGGGCGTAAACCCCAGCGCCCAATTGGCGGTTGCGTCGCCAAGTGGCGTCGTTTCGCCGTCTCGTCGCCGGGTAGCCACCGGGATCGAATTACAAGCCTCCCCCGATCCCTAATTCCCCGTTCAACCGCGCGCGTGCCATGCGGTCGCCGGAACGGATTATCGGTCGCTCGGCACTCGTTCGGCGGCGCGAACGCCGGCGCCCCGTCGGCGGGATTGTGTTCCGATTGTGTTTGCCGAGTGTGCGGCGATGGCGAATAACCCGCGCCGCAGTCGCGCCTGCCCCGCACGATCGTGTTCGCGGTCTCAATTGATACACGGCGCTTTATGGCGTCCGGTTTCCCAGCTATCAATGGTAATCGGCGTCGCCGGCGGGCTTTTCGCCCATTTCGGACCGCGTCGGTGGGGCGACCGCGGTCTGTTATTGGCCGGAGATCGCGCAGCGAACCCAAATGGGGGAGCCGCCACCTTGATTTGGGGGTCTCTTTCGAGGATACTTGTGCGAAGGGTGTCGTGCCGGGATCGACGTGCGCGTCCGGCCGGGGAATAGCACGGCTGCCGCACGCGTCGGGGGAGCGGTGCGACGGCGTCGACCGGACCGTGGTCGTTCGGCGACGGCGTGGTGCGGGGAGAAAGAGGCAATTCGCCGCCTCGGCGAATAACACGGGGTGAAGCAGTTTCGCGGGCCATGGGAGCCGATGGCGACCCGGTCGTCGTTGCGCCGCATTGCCGCGTGCCGACCCCTTGTCGCGAGGAATGTGCGGTCGGCCGATGCCGGCCGAAAATCCGGATATATGGATGAAGTGCGCCCGCGCGGGAAGCGCCGCGTGGTACCGCAGATGAATAAACGCCCCACGGGCGACTTGGACCACGGAATGATTTCCGTCAAGAAGGATGAAGGAAGACGATGACCCAGAGAAAGAAGCAAATGACCGCGAATTGGCATCGGCCGTCGGGCGTGGCGTTCGCACGGTTCGGACGGGGATGGATGATGGTCGCGTGCATCGCGGCGGCCGTCGCCCCGGCATGGGCGGAAGTGTGCCTGCAGCCCAACACATTCAGCGGGGGGGCGTGCGTCACCGACGCGGAGTGCAGTCCGCCCGCTAGCCTGTGCAACATGGCGACCCACCTGTGCGTGCCGGTCTCGTGCGACGACAACGCCGACTGCGACCCGCCGGCGAGCGTGTGCAACCTCGAGACCCTGGTGTGCGAGGGGCGCGGCACGGTGCTTCTGCCGCCGTCGTGCTTCGGCGGTTACGTGGCCCCGGACGATTTCATGCAAATCGATCTGCCCGGCTTCCCCGTGGGCATGGATTCCAGAATCGCGATCAACCCGGTCATTTCGAGCATCAGCGGCATTGTGCGTACGCCGGGCGGCGCCTTGGGCGGGGAAACGCAGGAGTTCTTCGCGGGGATGACGTTGAACCTGCAGGGCTATGGCGGGCTCTCCATCTTCAACCAGGACATGGTGTTCGGCGTGCAATGCAAGTTCGAAACATCGGCGGGAATCGAAGGCGCCGCGACCCAGCAATTAACCGCCCAGATCGACAGCATCACAGGCGAGGCATTCGGTTTCGATCCATTCTGGTCGATGTTCCGCATGACCATCGGGGGCGATCACGGTTTGCCCAGTCCGGGGCAGGTGCGGCTGGTGCACGATCCCATGACCGGAAACTTCTACACCAGCAGTTTCTTCGACGTGAACTACCGGATCGAATACACGGGCGCCAACGCCCCCTTCAATCCCGTTCGAAACGTCACGGGTACGGCGACGGGCGTGGTGCGCATGGTGATCGGGGCGGAACCGACCATGCTGGTCCGGCCGGTGCCGTTCTTCAACAAGCGCGAGGCGACGATCATGTCCGGCGAACCCCTGGTGCTGGAGACGTTCATTCGTGACACCAGCCCGCGCCTTCTGCGCGCTTACCAACAGACGTTGCTCAAGACGATTTCCGGAGGAACGAGCGGAAACATCGTCTGGGATGGCACCAATCCGGTAATCAATCAGGCGCACGTGAACCCCGCCTGGGCGCTCAGCGGCGCTCCCGGTAGCATCTTTTCGGCCGTCTCCACCGTCCTCGATCGGCTGACCGTCACCGCCGCCCTGCTGAACATTCCGGACGGGGTACAGGTCAATGGGCTTCGCTACGGAGGAACGTTCTTTTACGAAGCGACGCCGAATGCGAGCGGCACGTTTCCGATCAACTTCTTAAGCCCCGGCGCCGGCCAGGGGTTCGCGACGACCCTCTCCCAGGCGGGCACCCCGACTGTGCCTATCCCCTTCAAGCCCTTCGGGGCCATCGTGCACGTCATCGCCACGCCGTGCGACAACGACGACGACTGCGAGGCGGGGCTGCACTGCAAGATCGCGACCGGAATGTGCGTCGCGTGCACCAACAACGGTCACTGCACCGACAGCATGTTCTGCACCGGGACCGAGACCTGCGTCAACGACGTGTGCGTCGACGGCGCTGATCCGAACTGCAGCGACAGCGTGGCCTGCACCGTCGATTCCTGCAGCAACGCCCAGAGCATGTGCCTGCACGTGCCCAACGACGCTCTGTGCGGGGTCAATCAGGTCTGCAACCTGACACTGGGCTGCGTGGCCTCCTGCACCGACGTCGTGCCGCCGTTCATCGTGCACAACGCCGGTCAACCGAACTCGACGCGGCCGTGCTCCGGCTACATCGACCCGCGGATCGAGAGCTCCAACGGTGTGGCGCTGGACCGCGGCACCAACAGCGTGGACATCCGCTTCAACGAGCCGGTGTTCAAGATCGGCGGCGGCGCCGTGGACTCCACCAGTTTCGTGGTCACCGAAACCGGCGGCGGAGCGCCCCCCGGCGTACTGTCCGTTGTGGCGCTGGACGCCATGACCTTCCGCGTGACGTTGACGCGATTCATCACCCTGCGGCAGTGGACCACGGTGCGGGCGGTGGTTCAGGACGTTTGCGCCAACCCGATCGTGAACACCGGACCGGGCGGCGTAGCCAACGAGCCGGACCGCGTGGACATGTCCCATCTGCCCGGCGATGTCAGTCAGAACAGTTCGACCCAACCGGCCGACCTGATCAATTTCCGGCAGGCGTTCGCGGGTGGATTCGCGGCCGCATGTCAGCCGACCACGAATTACTTCGACATTGACCGCAACAACACCGGGTTGCAGCCGAACGACCTGATTCGGTTCCGTCAGATTGCCGCGGGTACGTCGCCCGCGACCACGGTTTGGCTGGGCAAGAACATCCTCTCGGCGCGACCGTAGAGGATTAGGTTTCTGCGTGAAGTTGATTTCGCCCGCCGCTTCGCACCACGAGGCGGCGGGCTTTTTGTGTGTGCCGAGCATGTTTGGCGGCTTGGGGGTGGAAGTCCCCTGTTCAACCTGATGGAGGTGAAGGACAAGCGACTGGCAAGGGCGTCACCGCGAGGTGAGGTCTGAAGGAAGCCATAGCGAAGATG
>JABFSN010000199.1 GCA_013140575.1 Phycisphaerales bacterium
GTATTGCACGCGGGGGTGTATGTTGGGCGGGACGCGGTGATCGGGCGGGATTGCGTGCTGTGGCCGAACGTGGTGGTGCGCGAGGGGGTGACCATCGGCGACCGGGTGGTGATTCATCCGAACAGCACGATCGGCGCGGACGGGTTTGGGTATCTGTTCCGCGACGGGGCGCATCTCAAGATACCGCAGATCGGCACGGTGTTGATCGAAGACGACGTGGAGATCGGGGCGAATTCGGCCATCGACCGGGCGCGGAGCGGTGTGACGCGGATCGGGCGGGGGACGAAGATCGATAACCTGGTGCAGATCGGGCACAACGTTGAAATCGGCGAGCACTGCATCATCGTTTCGGGGACGGGGATTTCAGGGTCGTGCAAGCTGGGGCGGTACGTGGTGCTGGCCGGTCAGGCGGGGGTGTCGGATCACGTGACCATCGGCGACGGAGCGGCGATCGCGGGGAATTCGTCGACGTTCAAGGATGTGCCGGCCGGGGCGAAGGTTCGCGGGAATCCGGCGCAGGACGTGCACACGTTTCATCGGGAGCAGGCGGCGTTGCGGAAGTTGCCGGAGTTGCTGCGGCGGGTGAGGGAACTGGAAGAAGGGAAGAAGGGACGGAGGGACGAAGGGACGAAGCAAGAAAGTCCGTGAACGTCGAACGGGGTGCGTTTGCCGAAGCCGCCGGGGGGGTTTAGGATGGATGGCGAGCGTTGAAACGCTGCCGGCGTAGCTCAGTTGGCTAGAGCGTCTGACTGTGGATCAGAAGGTCTCGGGTTCGAGTCCCGGCGTCGGTATTGGGGATCCCCCGCGGTCGTCGCGACCCGTGGAGCGCGGATGTGGCGGAGCGGGTGGAAAGCAGGGTGTTTCGGGGCGTCCGCGATCTTCTGCCGCGGGAGATGGCCGCGCGGCAGTGGTTGATTGAGCGCATTCGCGGGGTTTATGAGCGGTATGGTTTCCTGCCGCTGGAAACGCCGGCGCTGGAACATCTCGATGTCCTGACCGGGTCCGCGGGCGACGAGGCGTCGCAGTCCATTTTCCGCGTGCGAAATCCGGACGACCCGTCGGACGAGCAGCCTGTCGACCGGCTGGGGTTGCGGTTCGACTTGACGGTGCCGCTGGCGCGGGTGGTGGCGCAGTACCGCGATCTGCCCCGGCCGTTTCGGCGGTATCAGGTTTCACCCGTGTGGCGGGCGGACAGGCCCGACCGGGGGCGGTTTCGCGAGTTCATTCAATTCGACATCGATTCGGTGGGCGTGGAATCGAACGTGGCCGACGTGGAGATCATGGCGGCGATGTGCGACACGTTGTCGGCGCTGGAGGTGGGGCCGTTCCGGGTGCGGTTTTCCAGCCGGCGGATTCTGAACCTGCTGCTGCGCTACGCCGAGATTCCGGACACGTTGATCGTTCGGCCGAGGCGGACGGCCGATTCGCCGCCGGGCGAGCCGGTGGAGCGGGCGGGCGCGGATGTTTTTCGCGTGCTGGACAAGTTGGAAAAAATCGGCCGGGACAATGTCCGGCTGGAATTGACCACGGGGTACGCGGACAAGTCGGGGGATTGGGTTCCGGGATTGGGGTTGTCGGGCGAGCAGGTGGATCGGATCGACCGGTTCGTTTCGATACAGGGCGATCGTCGCGCCGAGGTTTTGAAGCAGTTGTCGGCGCTGTTCGCGGATGTGCCGGGCGCGGCCGATGAAATCGAGTCGTTGAGTGACATGTCGCGTCAGTTGGAGATGTTGGGATACGGCGACGACCGGGTGGCGCTGGATTTGAGCGTGGCGCGGGGACTGGCGTATTACACGGGTCCGGTGTTCGAGGCCATTCTGCTGGACGCGCCGCAGTTCGGGTCGGTGTTCGGCGGCGGTCGGTATGACGAACTGGTGATGCGGTTTTCGGGCGAGAAGCTGCCGGCCACCGGGGCGTCGATCGGCGTGGATCGGCTGCTGGCGGCGCTGGTGCATCTGGATCGGGCGCCGAAACGCACGGCCGCGGCGCAGGTGCTGGTGGCCGTGGTCGATCGGCCGATGATGGACGAGTATTTGGCCATGACGTTTGAGTTGCGGCGTGCGGGGATCGCGGCCGAGTTGTATCTGGGCGGCAAGGGGATGGGGCGGCAGTTCAAGTATGCGGACCAGTTGGGGATACCGGTGGTGGTGGTGTACGGGGGGAATGAGAAGGCGCGCGGGATCGTCGTGTTGAAGGACATGCAGGCGGGTCTGGCGCGATCGGCGGAGATTACGGATCATCAGGATTGGGTTCGCGAACGACCGGGTCAGACGGAGGTGCCGCATGGGGAGATGATCCCGGCGTTGAGGAAGTTGTTGGGGGAGATTGAGGGGGAAACGTCGAAAAGCTGACACGCGGAGACCGCGAAGCGTCGAAACCAAACCCGTCCGGCGAACAATAGCGCCGCATGGACACGTCATTGATTCCGGCCCGGCGAAAGTCGGATTCGCGCGACCGAGGCCTTCAACCTGAATGAACGACCGGGTGCGCCATCCATCGCGCAGCGATGGGTGGGGGCTCGATGACTCGACGCGGCTACGACGGTCGCCCGATCGGCGCGACCAACCCGGACGATCCGGTGACCGGCACGGCCGATCCGGGGACCGGCACGACCAATTAGGGGGCTGGCACAGACGGTCAGGTGATTGCCCCGGTTCGTCCGGGGACCGGCACGGACCGGCCGGGCCATTCTACGGACCAGCCGGTGGCTTATCCAGACCAAACGGGGGCCTCCCCACGCCGTCCGGGGGCCTCCCCGCACCGTCCGGGGGATTCCCCAGCCTGTCCGGTGGCTTCAACGGCTCATCCGGTGGGGTCCCCGACCAATCCGGGGGCTTCCCCCTGCGATCAGGGGGCTTGCCCCGACGATCCGGGGGCCTCCCCAACCCGACCGGGAATCCCAACAAGCCACCCGTGGACCCCCACGGATGCTCCGGGAACGCCGCCAAGCCCGTTCACGCCCGAGGCACGTTCCCCGCCAGGCCAAGTAGGTCGGGTCATCGACCCGACAGTCGCTCAAGCCGGCAGGACGGGTCGTGGCGAGCAGGCGTCTGGTCGATGACCCGACCCACGATACTCCATGCAACCTGCATAGCCGAACCACACGCGGGGATACATGCCGGGATCACAGCGGCCCGGGTCCGCTCAAGAACCCAAACTTGGACCCGAGCTGTCGGCGGTGGTCGCCCCTCGAAAACAGGCCTGTTTGAAAACAACGAGGGGGGGGGTAGCCTTGGGGGCGCTTCGCGGAACGCTGTTCCGCGGTCACGTCCATACAAAGGAGGAACGATCATGCTCCCGAACAAACGACAATGGCGCCGCGTCTACGTCATGGGGATGGTGTTGGGAATTGCATCGCGATTCGCGAACGATGCAGGCGCCGAACAACGCCTGCTGCTCTGCGGGCCGTATCATAGCGGAGGTACTCAATACAATGAGATTCATTCCCTCGATCCGGTCTCCTGCGGACAGCAGTCATTCGAAATCCTGAATTCGTTCGCGGCGCATCCCACGACCATGAATCTCGGGCCCGACGGACTTCTGTACGTTGCTGTTGACGCGGACGACACCATCTACCGGATCGATCCGGCCAACGGGTCGGTGGCGTCGAGCATTCCAGTCAACTTCGCGAATAATGAGGATTCGGTACCCGGCCTCGTGGTGCTGGCGAATGGGCACATTCTGGTCGGACGTGAAGTCGCCGGCAACGTACGCATCGTCGACTTCGAACCGGACGGCGCGGAAGTTGGAAACTGGCTGGCCCCGTCGACTCCAGGAATCGTTATGATTCGACATATGACCATCACACCGGTCGGCACGATCGCGTTCGTCAACTGGCCTGCGGGCACGAGCAACCCCAATGAGATCCGCGAATACACTATGGACGGCGTCTTCCTTCGCGTCGTGATCCCGACCACGGCGGGGATGCGCATGTACGGGTTCGAGTTTTCGTCGGCCGATGAGATCCTCGTCAGTGACGCGCCGTCGAATTCGATCAAGAAATACGACTGGGTGACGGGAAGCTTCGTGGGAGATTTTGTGCCGGATGCGCCCGGGACGGGTAGCGAAGTGAACTGGATCGGGCGGGATCCGATCAGCGGTTCGCTGTACGCGGCCAACGGGACAACGCGATGCGTCTACGGATGGGCGTTCGACGCAACGCCGTTGTGCGGCGGCGCGGAGTTGTTCTGCTACAGCACTACCGGTCCGCTCTATGTGGAGCGCATGCTGGTCGCGCCGGGTTGCGATGCGAACGACGATTGCGATGACCATGATACGTGCACGCACGACGCGTGCGTGGGCGGGTTTTGTTTTAACACGGACGTGATGTTCGGCGACGTGAACGGCATCGGCGAGGTGGACATCTTCGATATCTTGTGCGTGCTGGACGGGTTTGCGGGTGTGTATCAGGGGCCGTGCACGCTGTCGAATGATGATATTGCGCCGTGCGAGCCGGATGGAATCATCGACATCTTTTGCATTCTCGCGGTCCTGGATGCGTTCGCGGGGGTGAACGACTGCAATTGCCCGGCGGGTCCGTGAGGAACGGCGAAACGGCGAAAGGCGAAATCGGGAGACGCGGAAACGGCTTGCAAACGTGGTGGCCGGTCCTGCGACTCTTCAGGCCGACGGCCTGTGCGTCCGTAGCCGGGGGTGGAGGTCGCGGGAGCGGCCGACACCCCCGGAACGTCGCCCACGGGGAATCCGACCCCGACGGGGTCGTCGTGGTGCGTTCGCGCCCGAAGTCGTGGTTGAAGTGAGATCCGGGCGGGGTCATGGTCGTTGTTCGTACTCGACCGGGAGCGTGGTCGTGCCCGGCGCGGGCGGGGGGCGTGGTTCGCCGGTCGTCCCGCGGTCGGGCGCATGACGACCACCCCGTCGGGGTGGGTTCCGTTTGGGCGATTTGTTTCCGGGGGTCGCGCTGCGCTTGACCCCCGGCTACGGACGATGAGGCCTTCGGCCTCCGTTGCGTGCATAGGCTTCTTCGCCCTTCGTCGTACCGAAGATCAGACGTGTAGGTCGGGGCATCGACCCGACATTTGTTTCGCCGGGCTGGACGTGTCATGCACCGGAAAACGTCGGGTCGATGACCCGACCTACGTTGATCCATCGTCGCGCGGGGTGCCCCACCCCATTCGTGGGGTGGGGGACGGTCGTGCCGGAGTGATCACGGCGATGCGGTTCACGGACCCGGGCGGGGGGGGTTGTATTCGTCGATGATGAAGCGATTCAGTTCCCCGATCGGCAGGACTGTGTATCGGTGTGACCCGGTCGCGCGGGAGATCAGTCCCCCACCCCTGGGACGGGGTGGGGCACCCGCCACGCAAGCGTGGGCCATGCCACCCCGGGGCGCGGATTGCGATGGGATGACCGCGGGTGATCGGCATGGCCACGCAAGCGTGGACCATGCCACGCGAGGCGTGGGCCATGCCACCCCGGGGCGTGGGCCATGCCACCCCGGGGCGCGGATTGCGATGGGGTGACCGCGGGTATTCGGCATGGCCACGCAAGCGTGGACCATGCCACCCGACGTGTGAGCCATGCCACCCGAGCCGTGGACCATGCCGCCCAGCCATTGAGTCGGGCGAGCCCGATGAGATTCATAGGCAAGATGCCCATGGCGCCGGAAGCATGGGCAGGATGCCCAGGCTACGAACCGGCAGGTTGCGGCAGTCGCCGCCGGCGCGAATCAGGGTTCCGGCGGGCGCGAACCCTCGACGTTGAGGACGGCCCGGAATTCTGTGAGGTTGCGGGCGCGTTCGGCGGCGGCGCGGCTGACCCGATCGGTGCGGAAGCTGCGGGCGATGTCGGCCAGCACGGCGAGGTGAACGGCGGCGGCGTCCACCGGCGTGAGGATGAGGATGACCACGGAGACGGGAATGCCGTCGGGGGGATCGAAGTCGATGCCCTCGGCCGAGATGCCCACGGCGAGGGAGGGCTGTTTGAGGCCGGGCAGGCGGGCGTGCGGAATGGCCACCCCCCGTCCGATGGCGCTGCTGACAATGTCCTCGCGACGGCAGACGGCGTTGACGGCGGCGTCGGGGTTGATGCCGGCGGCCTCGGCGGCGAGGCGGGCGAGGCGGGCGAGGGCGTCGAGGCGGCCGTTGGCGCCGAGGTCGGGAACGAACGATTTGGGGTTCACGAAATCGACGAAGCGTACGGCGCGGGCCCGGGGAAATGCGCGCTGCAGGAAGACGGCGCTGGCGAGCGAGGTGATTAGGGCCATGATTACCAGGGCAACGAACAGGCGCTCGCCGATGATTCCCGCGTCCAACGCCAACAGACCGAGGATGATTTCCATGGCCCCGCGGGCGTTCATGCCGAAGCCGATGGCCCGGGCTTCGTTGGTCGCGAAGCCGGCCCATCGAGCGGCGAGGAATCCGCCGCCGACCTTTCCGACGGTCGCCAGCAGCAGGATGACCAACACCAGCGGGATGTCGAGGTGTTGGAGGAAATCAACTCGAAGTCCGATGCTCGCGAAGAACAGGGGGGCGAAAATGAAGGAGACGAAATGATCGATGGTGGTGCGCGTGCGGCGTCGAAGATGCGGTGAATCGCCCAACGCCACGCCGAACAGAAAGCTGCCGAAAATCCCGTGCACGCCGATGAATTCGGTATAGGCGGCGCAGAGCAGCGTGAGGGTTAACGCGAACGCCAGGACGCCGCCGGGCCAGCCGGTGTGGGCCTGAACCCAGGGAAGGACGCGGTTCACCAGGGCGCGCCCGACGGTCAACATGAGGATGGCGAAGGTCAGGGTCAGTGCGGCGGTTTGACCCACGCCGTGACCGGTCCCGGCTCCGCCCATGAGGGCCAACACGAGGGCGAAGATGATCCAGCCGAAAAGATCGTTGAGGATGGCGGCGGCGATGATCGTGGTGCCCACGTCCGTTCGAAAGAGGTTGAGGTCGAGCAGAATGCGGGCGATCACGGGGAGGGCGGTGATGGCCATCGCGGTCGCCAGGAAGAGCCCGAAGACCAGGGGGTCCGAGCCCGGTTTCGCGCCCAGGGCGTCGGGGGCGAACCAGCCGGGAACGAAGCCGATGGCGAACGGCAGCACCATGCACACGACGGCGACGATGATGGCCGCCCGGCCCTGTTTCCAGACGGTGGACAGATCGACTTCCATTCCCGCGACCATGAGGAAGAGGACGATGGCGACGGTGGTGAGGGAGTGCATCCCGATCGCGACGGGGCCGGAATGGGGGAAGATTGCGGCGTGGGCGTCGGGTGCAATCGCCCCGAGGACCGTGGGTCCGAGGAGGATTCCGGCCAGGATTTCACCGATGATGGCGGGCTGACGGAGTTTTTGAGCGGCCTCGCCGAGGAGCCGGGCTGTCGCCAGCAAGATGGCAAGGCTGAACAAAAGGACGGTAATGTCGTGGTGGGACAGCGCGTTCATGGTTCAGCCGGGTTTTGATCGCACTCCGCCTGTCGATCGACGACATGCCGCGCGGGCGTCGTACCCGAACACGTTGCACGCGGCAAGCCGACCAGACCGGGTGCATCACCCCGAGCTGGTGCTCCGTCGCAGCTAGAGTTTTGGGTCGTGTGGCACGGACAACGGTACTCCGTTGTCCGTGTAGGCTGTGCGTGCATCGATGAAACCAGGGCGCCGCTCGGCGGGCCAGACCACGGGCAAGCGAGTACGCTTGCCCGTGCCACCCGAAAAATGAGCTGCGATGGAGCGCCCGGGGCTGGGCCGCGTTGGCGTGGATGAAAGCCGCTTGCGGATCGATGCCCGTTGAATGCAGAATCACGGCGGGAGCGTCGTCAAGTAGTGGTGGCGAAAATGCAAACAGTCGATAGTGTAGGAAATGAAGCCGTTTGCGGCCGGTTCGAATCGACGCCGGTCGCGTTGTGTTTTCAGCCTCAATTGCGTATGCTTTGCGGACCATCCGGACCGGGACGGGGATCGAAACGGAAGCGGGTGCCTGGTTGATCCGACAGGGACTGGTTAACGATCGTGTTCGGGACTTGGAAATGGGCCCGGCGGTGACCGTCGCGCCCGGCGCGACGATCGGTGCGACGATCGGGTTGATGCAGAAGAACCGGGTGGGTTGCGTCGTCGTTCAGGAAGTGAAGAAGGCGGTCGGCATATTTACCGAGCGCGACGTGTTGAGCCGAGTACTGGCGGGCGGCGCGGCGCTGGATGACCCGATCCGGACGGTGATGACGCCGAACCCCAGGACGTTGCGAGGCGAAGAGAACCTCGCGACGGTCGTGCGAACCATGCATGCGGGTGGACTACGGCATCTGCCGGTGGTCGACGAGAATGGGACGGCGGTCGGCATGGTTTCGATCAAGCGGATCATCCAGCACTTGGTCGAGCATTTTCCGCAGGCGGTGTACAACCTGCCGCCCGATCCGGCGGTGGTGGCGACGGCGCGCGACGGAGGTTGACTCGAACGTTGAGCGATCCACTCCGTAGATCATTCCCGGGGGGCGGGTCTTTTACAGGAGCCAATTAGACGATGGTGTCCGGCGCCACGACCGAAACGCATCAAGGCGTTGCAAAGAACCGCGAAGTCCAGACCCTTTCGCTGGACCACGTGACAATTCGCTTGGCGGGCGACTCCGGCGACGGCATGCAGCTCGCCGGCACGCAGTTGACCAACACATCGGCGCTGGTCGGCAACGACATCAGCACGCTGCCGGATTTCCCGGCGGAAATCCGGGCGCCGGCCGGTTCGCTGGCGGGGGTCAGCGGATTTCAACTCAATTTCAGCCGCGAGACCATTCATACGCCCGGCGACGGGTGCGACGTTCTGGTGGCCATGAACCCGGCGGCGCTGAAGGCCAACATCGAAGACCTGGTGGACAAGGGGACGTTGATCGTCAACGACGATGCGTTCAACGCCGGCAACCTGCAGAAGGCCGGTTACGATCACAATCCGCTGGAATCGGGCGAATTGGCGCGTTTCCGGGTGTTCCGCGTTCCCGTCGACAAGCTGACCATCGCGGCGGCGAAGGAATCCGGGCTGGGGACCAAGGCGGTGCTGCGCACGAAGAATTTTTTCGCGCTGGGGCTGGTGTACTGGATGTACGGCCGGCCGCTCGAGACCACGCTCGGCTGGATTGACGCGAAGTTTAAGAAGGTGCCGGCGGTGGTGGAGGCCAACGTCAAGGCGTTGAAGGCCGGCTACTACTACGGCGAGACGACCGAGGCGTTCACGGTCCGCTACGAAGTGGAGCGGGCCAAGATCGCCCCGGGGACCTACCGCAAGATCACGGGCAACGAGGCCGTCGCCATCGGAATGATCGCGGCCGCCCGTCAGGCCGACAAGACGCTGTTCTACGGGAGCTATCCGATCACGCCGGCGAGCGACATTTTGCACGAACTGGCGATGTACCCGCATTTCCACGTCAAGACGTTTCAGGCCGAGGATGAAATCGCGGCGATGACGTCGTGCATCGGTGCGGCGTATGGCGGGGCGTTGGCGGCGACGGGCACGAGCGGTCCGGGGCTGGCGTTGAAGGGGGAGGCGTTGGGTCTGGCGGTGATGACCGAGCTGCCGATGGTGATCGTGGACGTGCAGCGCGGCGGACCGAGCACGGGGTTGCCGACCAAGACTGAGCAGGCCGACTTGTTCCAGGCGTTGTTTGGGCGGAACGGCGAGTGCCCGATTCCGGTGGTGGCGCCGTCGACGCCGGGCGATTGTTTCACGATGACGGTCGAGGCGTTTCGCATTGCGATGAAGTACATGACGCCGGTGCTGGTGCTGTCGGACGGTTACCTGGCCAACGGGGCGGAGCCGTGGGCGATTCCGAACGTGAAGGACCTGCCCGATTTGCGGGTGCAGCATCCGACGGGGATTGGCAACGGCAACGGTGAGCATTTCCTGCCGTATCAGCGGAACGACCATTTGGGTCGGCCGTGGGCGCTTCCGGGGACGCGCGGGTTGCAGCACCGCATCGGCGGGCTGGAAAAACAGGACATCACCGGCAACGTGTCCTACGATCCGGAGAATCACGAGCACATGTGCCGCACGCGGGCGGCCAAGGTGGCGGGCATCGCGACGGACATTCCGCTGTTGCCGGTCGAGGGACCGGCGCGGGGCGACCTGCTGGTGCTGGGGTGGGGCGGGACGTATGGGGCGATCGTGTCGGCCGTCCAGCGAGCCCAGGCCCGCGGATTGAGCGTGGCGAGCGCCCATTTGCGGTATTTGAATCCGTTGCCGAGGAACGTCGGCGAGGTGTTGAAGGCGTACAAGAAGGTGCTGATTCCGGAATTAAACCTGGGTCAGCTGGCCATGGTGATTCGCGCCCGGTTCCTGGTGGACGCGGTCAGCTACACCAAGGTGCAGGGCAAGCCGTTCCGAATCACGGATATCGAAAACAAGATCGACGAAATGTTGAAAGGCGCCTGAACATGCCGGTGGAACTGGAAGTTCAATCGTTAAGCCCCAAGGATTACGCCAGCGATCAGGACATTCGCTGGTGTCCGGGCTGCGGCGACTACGCCATCCTCGCGCAGGCGAAGAAGGTGCTGGCCGATCTGAAGTTCAGCAAGGAGAACATGGTGTGCGTGTCGGGGATCGGCTGTTCGAGCCGGTTTCCCTATTATCTGGACACGTACGGCATTCACAGCATTCACGGGCGGGCAACGGCCGTCGCCACGGGTCTGAAAATCGCCCGGCCCGATCTGCACGTGTGGGTGGTTACGGGCGACGGCGACGGGTTGAGCATCGGCGGAAACCATCTGCTGCACGTCATTCGCCGCAACGTGGGCGTGACCATTCTGCTGTTCAACAACCGCATTTACGGGTTGACCAAGGGTCAGTATTCGCCGACGTCGGAAAAGGGCAAGAAGACCAAGTCCACGCCGGGCGGATCGATCGATTATCCGTTGCAGCCGCTGTCGGTCGCGATAGGGGCGGAGGCCACGTTCGTCGCCCGGTCGCACGATGTGAATTTGAAACATTTGGGACAGGTTCTGGATCGCGCGGCGCGGCACAAGGGCACGTCGTTCGTGGAGATTTATCAGAACTGCAACATCTTCAACGATGGGGCGTTCGAATACACCACCAGCAAGGAGACGCGGGACGACACGGCGCTGATTCTGGAGCACGGCCGGCCGATGGTGTTCGGCAAGAACCGCGACAAGGGCATTCGTCTGAACGGGCTGCACCCGGAAATCGTGACGCTGGGCAACGGCATCAAGGAGGACGATTTGTTGTTTCATGATGAACGGGCGCCGGAGCCGACGCTGGCGTACATGTTGAGCCGCATGTACCACCCGCAGTTCCCCGAGCCTATCGGCGTGTTCCGCGCGGTCGAGCGCCCGACGTACGAAGAGATGGTCGACGATTCGGTGCGGTCGGCGATTCAGACCCGGGGCGAAGGCCGGCTGGAAGACCTGTTCCGAAGCGACGACACGTGGACGGTGACGTGATCGGGACGTGTGGTCGTTCGATCGGATTGCGGCGCCCGCGATTATCGCGGTTCAGGACGACCGATTACCCGTCGACGCGGAAGAACCGACTTTCCCACCGCTGAAGCGGTGATCCGGTCGAATTTCGTGCGCCCTCCGGGCGGAAGAGAGACAGAGGTCGTCACCCAGGGACTGAAGTCCCTGGCTAGGATCGGGCGCCCTCCGGGCGGAGTGTCAACCGGGCGGAGAGTCAACCGGGCGGGGTGTTCATCGGGCAGGCTTCCCCTAAAAGAGGATCCCAGTTATGGAATGCCCCTATTGCGGTTGGGACAACATCGCCGGCAGCGACGAATGCGGCCAGTGCCGGTCGGAATTGCGCCACCTCGACCTGCCCCGGGGACGCAGCCCCATCGAAAAGTCCATCATGGGCGATGACATCGTCCGCCTGATGCGCGGCGACGCCATCAGCGTGTCGCCGGATACGCCGCTGCGCGACGTCGTCCGGCGGCTGGTCGATGAAAAACGCCACTGCGCCCTGGTCATCAAAAACGACGCGATTGCCGGGATATTCACCGAACGCGACGCGCTGATGAAAACCGCCCACCGGTTTGGCGAGGCGGCCGACCGCCCGGTCGAGCAGTTCATGACCCGCGACCCGGAATGCCTGCGTCCCAACGACACGCTCAACTACGGATTGAACAAGATGGTGGTGGGGAATTACCGGCATCTGCCCATCGAGGACCATGGCCGGGCGATCGGCGTGGTCAGCGTCCGCGACGTGCTGGCGTATGTCGTGGAGCGGTACGGTGATGTCATGGGAGCCGCGGTCTGACGGCGCGGAGTCGAGACGGCGACGCAGGACATATCGGATCAGGAAAGTCCCCGCTTCCCCGCCGTAAAACGAAGCTACTGGCGCTGAGCACACGGGCGGGCGAGTACGCTTGCCGGCGTTCTGTGATTTCCGCGGCGCGTCCTCCGCCCCTGCCGGGGCGGGAATTCCCCGAGCACGGAATCCACGGGTTGCGCAATGCTACGCATCGCTCCACCCGTGGCTACAGTCCGCCGCCCCGTTGGGGCGGAAACACCGGCGCGGCGCGAATCTCCGCCAAACACGTACTGCGCCCGCGGCTCTGATTCAGGGATCTCGACGCTAAACACGGGCAAGCGGGTACGCTTGCCCGTGCCACCCGAAAACGAGGTTATGTCGCGCTACGCGCCTGTGCCGCGCGGCTACGGTTCATGCGAAGCCCCGGCGTCGGGGCTCATCGGGCACAGGTGCACGACGAAGCCGTAGTCGCCGCTGTTGCCGACCGGGGCCGAGACGGTGATGACGTACGTTCCGTTCACCGGCAGGGCAAATCGTCCGGCGTCGAATCCCAAGCTGAATGGACCGAACATCCGGAACCCCTGGGGATCGTCCAACTGCCAGCGCAGACCGAAATTGGCCTGCAGCACATCGAAATAGACGACGTCGCCGGCCATTCCGTTAAACGTGTAGACGTCGGTTTCGCCGACGGCGGTGATGTTGCCGGCGCCGGCCGCCGGCACGTTCGGACCGACCGCCTGTTCGTAGCCGATGGCGAATTGCTGCGCCGCGGGCACGTCCACCACGGTGAACGCGTAATTGCCGCCGATGCCGCCGTTGTTGCTTTCAACGACGATGGTGTATTCCGCGCCCGGCACGAGCGTGCGTGGACCGGGGTCGAAGTTCATGGAGAACTGCTGGAAGACGAACGGCCCGTTGGTCTCGCGCACCGACCAACGGGTGTTGAAGTTCAGGATCGAGACGTCGAAAACGACCTGCCCGTCCGGGACGGGGGCGTTGAAGGTCATGATGTCGCGGTCGGTGGCCGAGTTGATGTGACCGACGCCGGCACAAGGCGTGTTCAGGGTCACGAATTGATCAAGCCCGATGGCGCACATCGTGGGCGGGGCCGGCGTGGTGATCTGGAACGAGTAGACCCCCGTGCCGCCGAAGCGGCTGAACACCTCGATGGTGTAGGGGCCCGCCTGACTCAACGTCAGCACGCCGGGATCGAAGTTCATGGTGAACGTGTCGAACACCGGTCCGCCGGCCGGACTACGCAACGTCCAGGCCAGATTGCCGTTCAGCCCGACGACGTCGAAATAGAGCATGGTATCGGCCATTGAGGTCGAGAACGTGTAGACGTCGCGGTCGAACGCCGGGCTGATCTGCCCGGACTGCCCCTGGCAGGGCACGTCCAGCGAAACCAGTGTGTCCACGGTGATGGGGCAGGACACCGGCTGGGGCACGTTCAGCACCTCGAAGCCGTAGTTGTCGACGTTACCGTTGAAATTGAACACGGTGATGAAGTAGTCGCCGGGCGGCACGGTGAACGGTCCCAGGCCGCTCCCCGTGAAGAGGAACTCGGTATCGAAGAACGTGCTGAAGCCGTCGTCCATGGTCCAGTAGCTGTCGTTGGCGCCGAACGTCACGTTCAGGAAGAAAGTTTCCCCGCTCGCGACGGTGAGCGTGTAAATGTCCATTGCCCCCGGCGCCTCGAGCGTGCCGGCCCCCAGCAGGCTGTCGGGGATCGTCGTGCCGACGGTGATCGGAAAGACTTCCGGCTGGGGCGGCGTCACCAGTTCGAACAAGTAATCGCCGGCGAAGAAATCGGACCGGAGGTGCAGCGAGTAGATTCCAGTCTCGGGGAGCGTGATCGTCCCCGGATCGAATGACTCGTCCATGCAGTCGTTAAACAGCGTGCCGCCGGACGGTGTTTCGAGCCGCCAGTTGATGCTGCAACCGCCCCCGTCGATCGTGTTGAAGTAGACATCCTGATCCGCGTCCGCGTTGAACTGGTAGATGAAGGAATCGACCGGCGACTGGAAGTTGCCCGACACCGGGTCGTCGTCGATGTTGATGGCCACCACGGACGGCGGCGGGACGGTGCGTACGATGAACGAGTAGCCGTTGCTCGCGAAGCCGCTGGAGGTGTACATCTCGATTTCGTACGTGCCGGGTATTTCCAGGTCGATGAGGCCGGGGTCGTTGAACGAGTCCAGGAACTGCGGACCGAAGAGGGTATCTCCGTTGGGGTCGCGCAGTTCCCACAAGATGCCGCCGCCGCCGGGCAGGGCGTCGAAATAGACGGTCTGCGGCGAGCCGACGGTGATCCGATAGAAATCGGTTTCCGCGTTCTGCGGGAACCGGCCGTCGCCGGGCATGGGCACGTCCGGTGCGATCAATTCGTCGATGGCGATATCCCTCGGCGCGGTGGGGTTGGACAATGCCGTGAACAGGTACGTGCCCCCAACGCCGCCCTGGGGGAAGACGGTGACGGTGTAGACGCCGCCGAGGTCCAGCGTGCGCAGCCCGGCGTTGGCGAGGAATTGCGGACCAAACACGAACCCGTTGTTCGCGTCACGGCACTGCCACAGGAGGCTTCCGCCGCTGACGATGGAGCCGTTGAACATCACCCGCTGGCCGGGGGCGGCGTTGAACGTGAAAACATCCTGCGACGCCAGCGACTCGATATTCCCCGCACCGGGGCCCGGCAGATCGACGCCGACCGGCTGGTTAATGTTGACCGCGAAGTTTTGAGTCAGACCGTCGCCGTCCAGAACTTCGAAAGCGTAGGCGCCGGTGGTGTTGAATCCCCCGGTCACGTTGATGGTGTAGAATCCCGTTTCGGGCATGATGAAAAAGCCCGGATCGCCGCCCTCGTCAGAAAAGGACCTGTCCCCGAAAAGAAAAGCACCCGACGGGCGCCGGCATTCGATGAAGACATTGCCGTCGGAACAGAAATCGCTGGAGCCGACCTCGGCGCCGTTCAGGCCGATGAACACCCGACGCCCGGCGTCGGCGAAAAAGTTGTAGCAATCCAGTTCGTCGGGCAGCTCCAGGAGGCCCGCGCCCGGCGCCGGCGAGCCGGGGGCCACCAGGGTGTTCAGCGGGATTTCGAAACAGCCCTGCGGCGCGGGGGGCGCCGGCGGCGCGGGGGGTTGCCCGGTCGGCGGCGGGGGTTCTTCCTCTTCGGTGGTGTCGTCCTCGACGTCTTCCGGCGGTGTATCTTCCGACGGATCGACGATTTCGTCGTCCGGGGGAGGAGGCGGAGGAGGCGCCGGGGCGGGAATAATGTACTCCAGCACCGTGTTCGGATCGGTGAACTCGGCTTCGAAAAAGGACCGTTGATTGGGCGCCGACGACCCGTCGGCAAGCATGGCCGACGCCGCGATTGAGGTGGACAATTCGGGGCCGATCACAATCGGCGGCGTGTTGGAACGCATCTTCAGAAAGGACTGGTGGGCGATTCGATCGCCGATGAAAAACTCGACCGTCACGTCGGCCGCCTGCCCGCTGCGGTTGTCGATGCGCAAGCTAACCTCGGCCGCCGGAATCGTTCGTCCGTCCGAATCGACGCCGCCTTCCACTTCCAGCTCGGGAACGGTCTGCGGAAACACCGGGTTTAGAAACGACCCATCGTTTGCCGCGCCGGCCGAGTCACCGCCCGAACCGCCGGTCAGGATATCGATGACCGCGTCCGCGTCGACGGCGTCGTCGCCCTCGACGGGTTGGCGGTCGGGACCTTGCGTCAGACAGGCGGCGGGCAACAGCAGTAATAACGACCAGACGGTTCGCTTGTAGAATTGCATAGTAGGGTATCTCCCATACCACCCCAGGAGACGGTGGGTACACCTAGACCCATCAATCGAGCCTATATACGCAAAATGGGAATGTCAATTCAACGCGGCGTGTGGCACGGAAATTGCCCGGTTTATCGCCCTCGTCCAGGCCTGCCCCTGCGGAATCCACGCCGATTCGATGGGTGGGCGTCACCCCCCGATTCCGTTTCCCGTCCAGTCGAATCGTGGTCGTGTTGCGTACTCGCCATCGGTGGGTGAGCCGTTACAATCGCCGTCCTCGCTGGCCTTCGCGTGCAAGAGCGATCACGAACAGTTTCCGACAGGAGATGACCATCCGATGAAACACCGTTTTTCACATACCACCATGGGGCGGGCGACGTGCATCCTGACGCTGGTCGGCGGCCTAATGAACGCGGGCTGCGCGCCCAAACCGCCGAGGCTGGCCGTTCTGATTGTGGTCGATTCGTTCGGGACGGAATACCTGACGCGCGGGGCGCCCTATTTCGGCGAGGACGGTTTCAACCGGCTGACGCGCGACGGGGCGGTGTTTCCGAATGCCCGATTCGGCTACGCGAACACGGTCACGGGTCCGGGCCACGCCACCATCGTCACCGGCGCGAATCCGGCGGTGCACGGCATTCCCGACAACCAGTGGTACCGCCCGGGCAGCGACGAGCCGGTCACGTGCGTGGACGATATCAAGCAGTCCACGATCGGGATGCTGACGACGTACGATTCGTTCGGCTGCTCGCCGCGATCGCTGCTCGTCCCCACGGTGGGCGACAGTCTGAAGGAGCGATACGGCGCGGCGGCCAAGGTGTGGTCGATGTCGCTGAAGGCGCGGGCGGCCATTCTCACCGGTGGACAACACGCCGACGGGGCCATCTGGTTTCTGCCGAAAACGGGCGATTACGTGACCAGCGATTTTTACGGCGGCGTCGCGCCCGCGTGGTGCAAGGAGCTGAATCGCGATCGCTACGCGGACCGCTTCCTGCATACCAAGTGGGATCGCGTGCTGCCCGACGCGGCCTACGAGACCTGCGCCGAGGACAACGCCGCGTTCGAGCAGGGCCATCTGGTGTTGTTCATCAACACCCTGCCCAAGGAACTGGGCGAGCGGATGGACATCGCCAATCGCATTTATTACGAACAGGTGCAATGCTCGCCGTGGGGGAATGAACTGGTGCTGGAGGCCGCCCGCCGCGCCGTGGTGCAGGAACACCTGGGCCAGGACGAAACGCCCGATCTGCTGATCGTGGCGCTGTCCAGTCCCGACATCGTCGGGCACACCTTCGGACCGGAAAGCCACGAAATGCTCGACACGCTCGTGCGCACCGATCGCCAGATCGGCGAGTGGCTCGCCTTCCTCGACCAAAACGTCGGCCGCGAGAATTACAACGTCGTGCTGACCGCCGACCACGGCATGGGCCCCACGCCCGAACGGGCCATCGAAGCGGGAGAGGGCGGCGGGAGAATAGACCAGGCCGAGTTGCTGCTGGAGCTGCACCGGGGTCTGGAGGAGCGGTTCGAGCCGGCCGGCGAAGGGTTCTACTATCTGACCGCGGTGGACATGCCCTGGGTGTTCCTGAACGAGACGGTCCTGGGATTCCACAAGATCGACATCAACGAAGCCGCCGACGCCGTGGCCGCGACGCTGCGCCTGAAGAGCGGGTTCTCGACCGTGGCGGCCGCCCACGCCCTTTTGGATCGTCCGGAATCCGAGCTGTCGTCCGTCGAGCGGCTGATGCGGGAGTCGATTCGTCCCGGCCGGTGCGGGCACGTGTACGCCCATCTGGATCGCAACTGGGGGGTGGTGGGTTCGTGCGCCGGGCACGGGACGTCGCACGATTACGACGCCGTCGTTCCGGTGATTCTGACCGGCCCGGCCTTCCGCGCTGCGCGGTTCGACGACTCGATCGAGATGAACGACGTGGCCCCCACGCTAAGCCGATTGCTGGGCGTGCAGCCCCCGCTCGCGTCGCGGGGACGCGTGTTGGGCGAAGCCTTCGCCAAATGACATGTTGTGGCACTTGTCCCGCCACGAATCTCCCCGCCGCCGAATGTGCGAACGGTACGTGCTTGGCGGAGCCTGCGACGGTTCCTCCGCCCCTGCCGGGGCGGGAATCCCTGCGGAACGGAATCCACGGGTTACGCGATGCTGCGCATCGCTCCACCCGTGGCTACAATCCACCGCCCCGCCGGGGCGGAATGCATGGCGGAAGATGATCCGACGCGAAGGACAGTCCCGAATCGTGTTCAATGGCGCCGTTATCCGCGGCGGGCGGGTTCTTCCATGGCCGGGGCGGGGCGTTCGTGGGCGTCGGACGCCGGTGGAGCCGCGGCGACCAGCGCTTCGACCAGCTTGTGACGGCGGACTTTTCGGGCCAGGAGCCGGACGCCCTCGATCTGGTAGGCCATGCCCGTCCGCGGCTGCACGCCGTGATGCACTTGAAGCCACTCGCAGAGCGACGCCGATCCGGGCTGATTCGGCGCCAGGTCGGAACGGTTCAACACTTCCCGCACGCGCGACAGCGGCGCGCCTCCGCCCACGATCCACTGCCGGCCCGAGGCGGTGATGTGCCGCGGCAGCCGATCGAATTCGTCCTGAATGTCCCCCACGACTTCTTCGAGTATGTCCTCCAGCGACAGAATGCCCGCCACCGTGCCATCGCCGTGCCGCACCAGCGCCAAGTGGACGTGTTCCGACATCATCCGCGTGAATGCCTCGCCCACAAGGCTCTCCGCCGCCAGCGGCAGCAACGGCCGCAGAATCTCGCGCACGCTGGGATTCTCCGGATGGGTCTTGGCCAGAAAGAACAGTTCCTTCACGTTGGCATACCCGATGATCGCCTGGGGATCGTTGCGCCGTTCGGTCACCGGGAACCGCGTATGAACGTCGATGTGCACGGTCACCAACTGCTCGGTCAGCGGGCCGTCGGCGAAGAGCATCACGATATCCTCGTCGGGCACCATAATGTCGGACACCTTGATGCTCGACAGCCGGCTGGCGCCGAGAATCATCTGCTCCTGGCGAGCCCCGATGATCCGCGACGTGCGCAGCATCGACGCCTGGGCACGCAGTTCGTTCAAACCCGGCTCGCCGTCACCCCAGTCGTTCGACGCCATCACGTTTCGCGACAGCAACCCCACCAGCCGTCGCGTGATCCACTCGAAACAGACCACGGCCGGAAAAACGGGAAACGAAAAGGCGCGCATCAGCAGGCTAAGGTTCAGGCACACCCATTCGCTATGCCGCAGCGCGAATGTTTTGGGAACCAGTTCTCCGAAAACGATGGTCACGGCCGACAGCGGCAGCACGACCAGGGCGATCGCCAGCACGTCGGCCAACCCCGGGGACAGTTCCAACGACCGCTCCAGCCACGGCGAAAACCGGCCCTCGGCCCCCGCGCCGCCCGTGGCCGCCGCGATCGCGCCCACCAGCGTGATCCCGATCTGCACCACGGCCAGGCTGGCCTCCATGCGATTCTTCATGCGCAGCGCGGACGCGGCCCCGCGCGCGTGCTTTTCGGCCAGCAGTTTCAGCCGGCCGGCGCTGATGGACGCCAGGGCGAGCTCGTAGGCCGCGAAGGCGCTGTTCAGCACCAGCATGGCCACGATGATAAGGCACTGGGCAACGCCCACGCGGTGTTCCTAGTGGACCGATCCAACCGATTCTGTGGGTGGCACGGGCAAGCGTACTCGCTTGCCCGTGGTCTCCGACTTTCGGCGTCGACTGCGCTTTCAACGTGCTGGCCGGTCGCACACGGACAACGGAGTACCGTTGTCCGTGCCACCCGACCCGCATTTTCGCGTGGATAGCCCCACCAGGGTGGTTCGCGGCGGGTCGGACCGCCCGGCCACCGCATCGAGTTGATTCCCACGCATCGCCGACATTGGGCGATCGGATTCACGCGGACACTCTATGCGGACCCTGCGCGCTTCGCCAGCGGAATCAATTCGAGCCGCGGGCGCAGTACGTGATTAGCGTCCCGTGTACGTGTTTGGCGCTTCCCTGGGCAGCCTGCCGCACGCAGGCCTGAATGTAGCCCCGCGTTTCAACGCGGGGTACGCGGGAGACCCAATAGCAACGAGTCCCGAAGGGACGGCTGAAATCCTTCACGGCGCTTCAGCCGTTCCTCCGGGACTATGGGTCTGTGGTGGCGGCGTCATCCCAGCACTGAAGTGCTGGGCTACATTCACAGCGTCCCCATGGGACGCTAAACACATGCCGGGCGCAAGCCCGGTGATGGAACGGCGATGGGTTTGGCACCGCGAAGTCGTCCGTGGGCTTGCGCCCACGGCTCTGATCGCGGGTTTCGCACGTTAATCATGTAGTGCGCCCGGTGCCCTGAAACGAGTGGCGCACACTAGACACACTCGTGGGGTGACCAGAATCCGTTACCGCTGCACTCCGGGATACGCGACGGTCAGGTTGTTTCGCTCGCTGCTTCTTCGTTCTTGCAGATTTCGCGCAACAGGGACGTCGCGTAGCCCCCGGCCGGCAATTCGAAGGTCAGCCGGACGAAATCACCGGCGTCGTCATGCCCGTGTTCGAGACCGATGTCGCCGACGGGCACGCGCAGCGGACGCCGGGCGCCGTTCATGTCGGCCGCGTTCCTGTCTGAAAGATGCACGGCCATGATGCCCGCGTCGGCCAACACGCGGGCCTCGCGCTCGCCCGGATCGCCGAGCGCCGCGGTCATGCGTTTGCCGAACAACGGACCCGTTGGGGAGATTTCGATTGCAGCGCAACGCGGCTGCTCGACCACGGCGTCGGCGACGTGAAAACAGGCGCCATTGGCGTGCTTCCAGGCCAGATCGCCGATTTCCAGCAGGTCAATTCGTTGAATGCGGTCGGCCAACACGCGGTTGAACAACTCGGCCTGGAATGCGTTCAGGTAGAATAACCGCATGTTGTGATCGACGGTGTTCCACGCCCGCCGGGGATTTCCCCGGGTCCGCGCCATCGCGCCGGCCACCCGGCGTTGGACGGCGCTGCCCCGCGGCCAGGCGCGGGCGGCTTCGTCGAATTGTCCGCGATCGAAAAACCGTCGGGCCTCCAGCACGGGTCCGGTGTCCGTTGCATCGGGTCGGCCCAGCAGTTGGGCGACGGCTTCCGCGTGATCGCCGAGCAGCGCCGCCCGGCCGATCAAACCGTTGTCGCCGCGGGCGCCGAACCGCTGCGGTCCGAAATAGTTGGCCATGCCGCGCCGGGCCAAATCGTCAATCGTCGATCGTGCGGACGTCATCGCATGGGGCGGCACGTCGCGCACCTTGACGATGAACCGATTGCCCCGCAGATGGCCGACGCGCAGTTTGTTGCCGTGGCGATCGACGCGAACGACGCGCACCCCCTGAATCGACATCCGCAGCACGTCGTCGGGATCGACATGCTCGACGCTGATCGTCTGCCGGGTGACGGCGTGCGCGTCCTTGCGACCGGCGACGCCAATGTCGCGATCGCGCTTGCCCAGCGCATTCGCGATCCAGTGCACGGCGTCCTGCGTGGTGATTCCGGTTTTTTCGATCTGGACGTAGACGTGGGTGCCCTCGCCGGACGGCTCGTACAGCGGCAACTCCTCGACGAAAAAATCTTCGGGGCGGGACTTGATCGTTCCGCCGATGCCGGGAATGTCGGCCGTCAGATAGGGCAGGTCGTGCGACCCCAACGCGGCGAATCCTGCACCGCCGTTAATGCCCCCCACCGATTCAGCCGTTTGCGCGACGATCATGCGTCGAGTGTAGCCCCCCGCTCGCCGCCCGCAATTGTTGCGCGGACCGACCCACCGTTGGTTCCGATAACCGTTGGAGTCCAACCCCGGACCGGATTGTGCGGCGACGTTAGTGGTCGGACGCCTCCTCGATTGCTCGCCGAGGAGGGCGCCGATTCCGATATTCACGTTATGCGCGGCCGCGGCGTCGTTGTTGCACCGCTACGAAACGTGTGATCGGGTCCGACAATCGTCAAATGGACACGACATGGCTTTGGTAACGTTGATTCGCCCTCCCTTGTTGGTGCCCAAATGGTCGGATTCGGGACCGATCACTCCGCCGATCGGGCCCGCCTATCTGGCCGCCGGTTTGCAGCGGGCCGGTCACGCCGTGCGAATCATCGACGCCGTCGGCGAGGCCCCGTTCCAGGTCACCCGGCTGTTCAACGACCGCATGCTCGGCGTGGGACTGACCAACGAGCAAATCGCCGAGCGGGTCGATCCCACTTCCGACATGGTCGGCGTGTCGTGCATGTTCTCGCAGGACTGGCCCGAACTGCGACGGATCATTGAGCGCGTCCGGCAACGCCTGCCCCGCGTGCCCATCGTCGCCGGCGGCGAGCACATCACGGCCGTCCGCGAATTCACTCTGCAATCCTGCCCGGAAGTGGACTACTGCGTGCTCGGCGAAGGCGAGGAAACCATCGTCGAACTGGTCCGCGCTGTGGCGAGCGGCGGCGACGTTTCAAAAGTCGCGGGCGTCCTGTATCGCTCGCCCGACGGCGCGGTCCGGCAAACGGCGCCCCGCGGCCGAATTCAATCGATTGACGAAATCCCACCGCCGGCGTGGGACCTGGTCGACTTGAACCCCTATCTCGACAACGGGCTGGGGTTCGGCGTCAACCGCGGCCGCAGCATGCCCATTCTGGCCACGCGCGGGTGCCCCTATCAATGCACGTTCTGCTCGAGCCCACACATGTGGACCACGCGCTGGTCGGCACGCGACCCCGGCAACGTGCTTGACGAAATCGAGTCGTACATGGACCGCTACCGCGCGACCAATTTCGATTTCTACGACCTGACCGCCATCATCAAGCGCGAATGGATCGTGGCATTCTGCGAATTGATTCTGGCCCGCGGTCGGCAGTTCACCTGGCAACTGCCCAGCGGCACGCGCACCGAGGCCATCGACGAACAAGTGACCCGTCTGTTGTACGCGTCGGGCTGCCGGAACATCAGCTATGCCCCGGAAAGCGGCTCGGTCGACGTCCTCAACCGAATCAAGAAGCGCATGCACCTGGACCGCATGGCCGGATCGATCCGGTCGGCCGTGCGCAACGGGCTGAATCTCAAGCTGAACATCATCATGGGCTTTCCGGATGAAACGCGCGCGGAAATCATGAAAACGATCGGCCTGCTGGCCCGGCTGGGCGGCATGGGCGTTCACGACGCCAGCGTGTCGCTGTTTTCGCCGTACCCCGGGTCGGAATTATTCAACACGTTGCGGGCGAATGGCGCGATTCCCGAACTGTCGGACGAGTATTTTCTTTCGTTGGGCACCTACAAGGATTTTTCCCAAACCACGTGTTATTCCAACGGAATCGGCGCCCGCGAACTGAATGCCTACCGCCTGATCGGCATGTCCGCGTTTTACGGCGTGCAGTACCTTTCCCGCCCGTGGCGGTTATGGCGGACCGTGGCCAATTTCCTTTCGCATCGCGAGGAATCGCGCCTCGACAAATCCCTGCGCGACCTGGTTCACCGCCTGCTGCCCGGATTCAAACGACGCCGCCGGGCCATCCCCGCCGCGTAGTGCTCCGTCGCCCGTAAAGTTTTGGTTCGGGTGGCACGGACAACGGTACTCCGTTGTCCGTGTAAGCTGTGCGTGCATCGATGAATCTAAGGCGCCGCTCGGCGGGCGAGACCACGGGCAAGCGAGTACGCTTGCCCGTGCCACCCGAAAAATAAGCTGCGATGGAGCACTAGCGCCTTCTGCCGGGAACCCGCCGCGATCGCCGCGTTGACAGTTTGGCGGGTTCGGTTAGACTTTGGGCACGCCGTCCCCGTAGCACAATTGGATAGCGCGTCGGCCTCCGAAGCCGAAGGTTGCAGGTTCGAATCCTGCCGGGGACGTAAACCCCAGCGCCGTAATCGAGACCTGTTTTCCGCCCGCGGGGTGATCGCTCCCGGCGGGGAATCTCCCGCAACCAGGGGATTTACGCCGCATCCGGCACGATCCGGTCGCGGTCATTGAGATCGGAATAACGGATGGGTCTTCCCGTCGTCGCCATCGTCGGCCGACCGAACGTCGGCAAGAGCAGCCTGTTCAACGTCATCACCGGACGGCGGACCTCCATCGTCGATCCGACGGCCGGGGTCACGCGCGACCGCGTGTCGGCCGTCTGCGACATCGACGATGTGTTTTTCGAACTGGTCGACACCGGCGGGTTCGGCATTCAGGACGTGGACGATTTGACCGAGCACGTCGAACGCCAGATCGGATACGCCATCGAGCAGGCCGCCCTGATTCTGTTCGTCGTCGACGTGCAGGACGGCGTGGTCCCGCTGGATCAGACCGTGGCCGAGTTGTTGCGGAAGCACCACCGCCGCGTCGTTCTGCTGGCCAACAAAACCGATTCGCCGGTGCAGGAGCCGCAGGCGTCGGAATTCGGCCGGCTGGGATATGGTGCGCCGCTGTGCGTCTCCGCGGTTCACGCCGTGGGCAAGCGCGAACTGCTCGAACGGGTCGCCGTCCGCCTTCGCGACGCCGGGGGAACCGAACCGACCGAACCGGAAATGTGCGTCGCCCTCATCGGCCGGCGCAACACGGGTAAAAGCACGTTCATCAACGCGCTGGCCGGCGCGGAGCGCGTCATCACCAGTGAAGTGCCCGGCACCACTCGCGACGCCATCGACGTGCGCTTCGAATTCGACGGGCGTTCGTTCATCGCCATTGACACGGCCGGCGTGCGAAAAAAACGCAAGATGGACGACGCCATCGAGTTCTACGCGTTCACCCGCATGCAGCAGTCCATCGATCGGGCAGACGTGGTGCTGTTTCTCATCGACGCGGCCGAACCGACAAGTCGCGTGGACAAGACGCTGGCCACCTATCTGGTCGACCAGCACAAGCCCGTGGTTCTCGTGGTCAACAAATGGGACCTGGCCAAGGGGCAGGCCGGGACCGACGAATACGGGCAGTACCTGGCCCGCACGCTCGGCGGCTTGGGTTTCGCACCCATGGTCTTCACTACCGCGATCACCGGCAAAAACGTCACCGCGGCGGTCGACACGGCCTCGTCGCTGTTCAAGCAGGCGCGGGTCCGGGTGGGCACCGGCGTTTTGAATCGCGCGTTCGACGAGATCAAGGAACTGCGCGGGCCTTCGGCCAAACGCGGCACTCGCCGGCCGAAACTTTTCTACGCGACGCAGGTGGCCGTCGCTCCCCCGACCATCGTCTTGTTCGTGAACGACGACCGCAGCGTGGACGAACGCTTCGTGCGGTTTCTCGCGAGTCAATTCCGCGAACGGCTGCCCTATCCCGAAGTGCCGATTCGCCTGATCCTGCGCCCCCGCCACGAGGAATCGCGCACGCCCGACCGACCCCGTCCCGCGATTCGCACCGATCGCCGGCGCGTCCACGACGTCCGCGGCCGCAGCACACGTCGAACGCAGTAGTCGGACCATCCACGCGAAGATGCGGGTCGGGTGGCACGGACAACGGTACTCCGTTGTCCGTGTGCGACCGGCCGGCGCGTTGCAATCGCAGTCGACGCCGAAAGTCGGAGACCACGGGCAAGCGAGTACGCTTGCCCGTGCCACCCGCAGAATCGGTTGGATCGGTCCAGTAGTTCCGCATTGCCGCGAGTTTAACGAGGCGGTCGCGTCCAGCGCAGTCGCGTTCGCGCAGCCGCCGGTCGGGCATCATTTTGGCGCTGCCGCGGCGCCGTTCAACCGGCCCAATTCAATCCGTGACGGATGCGTTCCCGATCGATGCACCCGCTGCGTGGCCTTCACGAAATCCTCCTCGTTCGCCAGATAGATATTGTCGACGAATGTCTGCGGATTGCGATCCACCAATGGAAACCATGTGCTCTGAATCTGCACCATGATGCGATGCCCCTTGCGAAACGTGTGCAACACGTCCTGCAACGGCACGCGCACCGCGGTCGGCTCGTCCGGCACAAACGGCTCGGGTCGTTCATAGCTGTTGCGGAACCGCCCGCGCATCACCTCACTGCGGACCATCATCTGATAGCCGCCCATGTGTTGGCCCGCTTCCAGTTCGTCATGGTCGGGCGCATCGGACGGAAAGACATCGATCAGTTTGACGATCCAGTCCGAATCGGTCCCGCTGGTCGAACACCATAGATCGGCCATAACGGGACCGGCGATGGTCACGTCCGCGTCGAGTGCATCGGTCTGATACGCGAGCACGTCCGGGCGTCGCGCCGCGAACCGCTGATCGTCGGTCATGTATTCCTTGGTCATTCCAATGGCGATGGCCTCCGTATACGGGACCGGCTTGTCCGGATCGCTCGTGTATTCGTCATGGGCGTCGTCTCCGTCGTTCGGGGCGTCAGGCGCCAGACGTCCATTTCCGTGACAATAGAATCGGATCGCCTCCGTCTCCGGCGGCCAACGATCAAATCGCCGCCATCGATTGGCGCCCGTTTCAAATACGTATGCTTCGGGCAGATCGATCTCGCTCGTCCCCTTCAAGAAATGCCTGAAAAACGGCAATTCAATGTGATTACGATAAAACAAGGACGTCTTGTCGCCAAATGAAATGTTGCCCAGACGATCACCGTCCATCCGTCCCCAGCCGCCGTGTTGCCAGGGGCCCATCACCAGAATGTTAAACACCCCCGGGTTATTGGTCTCGGTCTCGCGGTAGACGCTCAATGCGCCGTACAAATCCTCGGCGTCAAACCAGCCGCCGACCGTCATGACCGCCGGCGCTACGCCCTTCAGATGCGGCAGAATATTCCGCGCCCGCCAAAAAGCGTCGTAGTTGGGGTGTTCGAGGAATTCGTCCCAAAATGGGATTTCATGATGAAAGTGCCGTTCATTGGCATTCTTGATCGGGCCGATGTCCAGAAAAAACTGATATCCGTCCGGCGTCCCGTGTTTGAATCGCTCCGGCCATTCCGTCGTCGGTTCCTTCCGCTCCTGACCGAACGAGGCAATGAAATTGAACAGATGCGGAAAAAAGAATGCCCCGTGATGGTGAAAATCGTCAAACCACCAGTCGGCGACGGGCGCTTGCGGCGAAACGGCCGCCAACGCGGGATGGGCGTCAATCATCCCCGCGGCCGCATAGAATCCCGGATAGGATATCCCCCACATGCCCACGCGCCCGTTATGATTGGGCACGTTGTGGATCAACCACTCGATCGTGTCGTAGGTGTCGGACGACTCGTCCACTTCGGTGGGCTTGCTCTTGTCTGCGATATGCGGGGTCATGTTGACGTATTCGCCCTCGGACATGAACCGGCCGCGTACGTCCTGATAGACGAAAATGAACCGCTCTTCGGCCATCGCATCTCCTGAACCCAGCTTGTTGCGGTACGCATCGGCGCCATAGGGATCGACGGCGTAGGGAGTTCTCAACAGGAGCATCGGATGCGTCCGCGACTGATCTTTGGGCGCGTAGACCTGCGTGAACAAACGCACACCGTCGCGCATCGGAATCATGTGTTCCGATTTGGCATAGTTCCGCTCGATCCGGGATGCCGGGCCCGGTTCAGCGGCCTGTGCGATCGCGTCGCTCCGCTCGATCCGATGACACCCCGTCGCGAACAGACAGATCGCCGCACAGACGCGCCACGCGCATCGGACCGCTCGTTTCTTCATCAATCGCAACATGATGGTTCCAAACAGTTGCCTGTTCCGCCGCACACACCGCCGGGGCGCAGTATCATTCAAAACAGTCGGTATGGCAATGACTACGCCCCGGCCAAACGCGAGCGGATCGCTTGCGAAGGCAGGGGCGGTCGGATGGGCGTTGATGCGTCCCGCGCGCATGACTCGCGGCGCCAGGCGTCCACAATCGACGCTCCGGTCAGTCCGATTCCACGGCGCCCATGTCGGGATCCGCGCCCAGGAATCCGTCGGTCACGCCGGAAATCACCGCGCCCGCGTCGATCAACGGGCTCGCCGGCTTCAGGGCGAACTTCTGCAGCACCTGATCGCGGATGAACGCGACCTTCTGCGGGATGGTCAGGCCCGCGGTGAAGTTGGTGTTGACCACCAGCGTCTCGTTGTTGAAGAGCGGATTCGTCGAAACGAGTCCATTCGCCCCGGGACCTTCCCCCCAGTTGTGGCCGTTGTCGTCGAACACGCAGTTGTAATCGAATTGAATGACGTTGGTGTTCCCGAGAACGCCGATGTCGCCCTGGGTGCCCGTTTGGGCATTGTCCTTGCCGACGTTATTCAGAAAGCGCGCGCCTCCCACCGTGGCCCGACTCCCCTCCAGCCAGATGCCGAACCATTCATTGTCATACACGGTATTGTTGTAAAAAATGGGCCGTTCGGTGTCGGCGCCGTCGATACCGGCGCGGTTGTTATTGAACGAGATGTTATAGGCGAACAGGTTGTCCAGACCGCCGCGCACGCCGATCTTGATTCCGTTCCCGTCTCCGTCGCCGTTCGGCGCCGTCAGCGGCGTATTCTGATTAAACGCGATGTTGCGCCGGTAGATGCAGCGCGTCGCACCCACGCCGTCGATGCCGTCGTCGGAATTGCCGAACGCGATATTGTCTTCAAATGTGTTTTCGACGCCATACCGGTTCTTGAATCCGTCGCTGTGCTCCGCAATCGTGCGGTTATCGTAGGCGATGCAACGCCGCACCGTGCAATAGCGCGACGCATATTGCGTCCAGCCCTGCCACGCGTTCCACTGCGACTCCGGAAGATCGGCCGCGAAGCCGTCGTTCCCCGCGATCGGTGGAACGTGGGCCTCGCCGCTGGTGCGCGTCGGCACTTCGCGGAATTCGTATCCCGCTACGTTGTGATGCGCCACGCAGTCCTCAATGATGATGTTGCGAACCGTGCCGTCGCCTTTAATCGCGCCGCCGATAAACGTGTTGTCGCGGTCGTTGTGGTGCGCCTCGATCAATCGAATGGTCACGAACGACGCCGGCGCGACGGCCACCACGGCGGCGCGACGCGCATTGCGGATCTCGAAATTCTCGAAAACGACGTACGACGCCTCGATAATAACGGCCTCGCGCGTGTCGGATCCGCGGGCCGTGCCATCGATAATCGGCGTCTCACCGGTCTGACCCCTGACCGTTACAGCCCGTACGGCCGTCCCGCTACGGGTGGTCGGCATATACAATGCGGCCGTGCTCTGGCTGGCCGACTCCGACGCATAGATGCCGTTGCGAACGATGACCGTGTCGCCCGGATACGTACTATCGGCCGCCGATTGAATGGTGGCCCGCGGAGCGGCCGCCGTTCCATTGCCGCCGTTACTGCCGATGGCGCCGCCCACGCCGTCGCGGTCGACGTAATACGTATAGGCCGCCGTGAAATTCTGGTTGGCCGCGTCGGTAATCACGTTGAGATACGCCCGTGACGCCGGAGCAAACGCGGCGTTGTCGCCGCGCGGAGCAATGGTGCCTGTGAATCCGGGGGGCACCATTAACATGTAGGCGCCATTCGTCGGAATCGCCGTCGCAATGACCGTACCGGGCGCCGCGGCCGCGAACGCCTCCACGACGATGGGCCGTCCGCCCGCCGGCGTAGTCCCGTCTCCGCGGAATATCACTCCCAATAGGGTATGTGCGCCGATACAGGCATCCGTCGGTTCGTCACAGAACTGACTCGCGCCGCAGGGGCTCGTGCCGGCCGCGCACAGACCCGACTGGCACGACTCCTGACCGTTGCAGAACAACACATCCGGGCACGCGGTTCCGTCGAGTTCGTTGTTCGATTCACAGTTTCCCGCGCCGTCGCAACTGTCCGGGTTGTCGCAGGTCGTGTTGGACGTGTCGCCGCATCCCGTGCCCGCGGGCAGGGCAGGATGACTGCATACGTTCGCGATGCACAGGTTGTTGGTGCAGGCATTGCCGTCATCGCAATCGGAATTCAGCGCACAGCCGCAGACATCGGTGAATTCGTTGCACGCGGCGGGACCAACGCACGGTGGCGCACCGGCCGCACAGACGCCGTTCTGGCATCGCTCGACGCCGTTACAAAACTGGCTGTCCGAACAGGGAAAACCATTCAGTGTCCAGTTGGCCCGGCACGTCCCGTTGCCGTCGCAGCTGTCGGCGGCGTTGCAAGCCGCGACCGTCGCGTCGCCACACGCCGTACCGGTTGCGCGAGGTGGATTCGAGCACGCCCCGCCGCTGCAGACGTCGCTCGTGCATGAATTGCCGTCATTGCAGTTTGCGTTTGTCAGGCATCCGGCGCAGCTGTCGGTGGCCTCGACGCATATCTTCCCCAGACAAGGCACCGCTCCGTTCACGCATTGCCCGCTGTCGCATTCTTCCAATCCATTACAGAACAATCCGTCGTTGCAGTCATTGTCGGTCTGACATTCCGGCCCCGGAGGAGGAGGAGGAGGCGGGGGAGGTGGGGGCGTCGTTCCGCCGCCACCGCCGCCGCCGCTCGGCGGCGCCGCGTCCGGCGGACCCGAAATCAAAACACGAATCAGGTCTTCACCGGTCTCGCCTTCCGTGCACGTAAATGTTTGCGTGTTTTCGGGCTGCCGAACGCGCAGCTCAATGGTGTGCGTGCCGCTGTTGTTGAACACGTGAGCGCGTTCGAAATGCGTCGCCAGCGGGCCTTCGTCGGCAACGCCGTCAAACACCCACATCATCACCAGGTTTGTCGGCACGTCCGCGAAGTCACCGATGACCGACGCCGTTACACGCAGACCCGGCGCCCCGGTCAAACTGCGCGAACCAGCCGAATTCTCGCGTACGGCCGTGAATTGAAACGGGCACTCCGTCAGCGCATTGGATTCGATGGAATCCGAATCGCCGACTCCGGCGGGATCAAGCGGCTCACCGTCGAACGATGCCGGGTCCAATAGATCGTCGTCATCCAGCGCGACCGTCACTCCATCGTCGTTCAAGTCGCCCGTATCACCGGTCGATTCATCTCCGACAATGATCGTGTCACTGTCGTCGCCCTCCGGCGGCGACGCGAACGTGCTTTGCGGCCCCTGACACCCGGCGAGGCAGCCAAGACCGCCGATAACGACGATCGACGCGACCAATAAACGTGACAGGCATTGTACGGACTTCAACGCTTCTCCCGCCTTTCCCCCCGAACCTCGAACGCAGTGCTTCCGCGTGTACCAATAGACCTATTCGATATCGGGGACTAGGCGGCAAGAACGGGGCAGCGCCGGGGCACCCCGTGTCCAGGGCAACCTCTTGCCGCGCATGATGTTGCACAACCCGCCTTTTTCAGATTCGCGACGTCTGGCGGTGAATGTGGGTGTGGACTCCCCGATTTGTCATCGCCCACGCAATTTGAATTGCGCGGGACGACGCCGGCGGCGGCGCACTCGGTTTCAAACGACGATTATGGGAACCCGGGAATCGCCGCATCGTCGGCAATCAACCCGTGCCCCTGCCAGATGGTGTGCATTCGATTCATGGCCGGACCCGTCACCACGTCTTCCCCGCCGCCCGGCCACAAGACACGCAGCGCGGTGACGCGATCGGCCATTCCCAGCCCGAACGTCACCGGCAGCTCGCATTGCGACTGATAACTTCTGGTCGGCATGACCTGCCGCCGTTGCGTGATCCCCCCGGCATCGACCTCGATCCTTGCACCGATTCCATCGCGGTTGACCGTCGCACCCCGCAACCGCACTCGAATCCAGCGATGACCGGTCTGCTGGTCGTTCCGCAGCAGACTCGGCCGGCGCCCGACTTGGGTTATCAGCACGTCCGGGTCCCCGTCCCCGTCAATGTCCGCGTACGCGGCCCCACGCCCGACGATCGGCAGGCCCAGGTCGCCGGTTTGATCGGATTCGACGGGCACGAACGTCGACCCCGAATCCGATCCGCGGTTCCAGAACAACTGGGCCGGTTGCTCATAATGCTGGCTCGGCTGAACCACGTTGATTTCCTGCTCCAAATGCCCGTTCGCCTGCAACAGATCCAGCCGACCGTCCAGATCGTAGTCGAACAGAAACAACCCGAACGTCAGCATCAGCCGGCTCGCCGAACCGATGCCCTCGCCGATGGCCTCGTCGGCGAACAGCATCGGATCGTTCTGCGATACGTACAGCGAGGTCATCTCGTTGGCGAAGTTGCCGATGAAAAACCCCAGCGCCGCGTCGTTTCGGAAATGACCCGCGTCGATCCCCATCGCCCCGGTGGCCATGCCTTCCCGATCGTACGCCAATCCGGTCTCGGCCCCGCGTTCGATGAACTTCCCGTTTTTTTGATTGTGATGAAAAAACTTGCGGACGGTGTCGTTGGCCACGACCAGATCGATCCACCCGTCGCCGTCCACGTCCATCGGCGACACGCCCAGCGCCTTGCCGACCGGAACGCCGGTCGCGTCGTTCACCACGTGCAGTCCGGCCGATTCGGCCGCTTCATCGAATGTGCCGTCTCCATTGTTGCGGTACAGGCGCGGCTGCGTTCCTTCGAAATTCATCGGCGGCCCATACGCCCGGCCCACCCCCACCAACCGATAGTCCACCTCGAAATCAATCTCCCGCGACCATCGCACGTATTGGCATACGAACAGGTCCAGATCGCCGTCGTTGTCGTAGTCGATAAACCCGCAACTGGTCCCCCAATCGCCCGCCTCGCCGCCCACGCCCGCCGCGGCCGTCACATCGTTAAACCGCCCGCCGACATTGCGAAATAAATGGCCGCCACCGACCGCCGCAATGTAGACATCCAGATTTCCATCCGCGTCGTAATCGCCGACCCCGACGCCCGTGCCGTAGGACGAAACGTCCAGCCCCGAACCGCGCGTCACATTGACGAACCGACCGGTTCCGTCATTTTGATACAGACCCGCGGTCGATGGGCGCTCGTCCGCGGCCACGTCGTTCCAACGCCTGCCGTTGACCAGCAGAATGTCCTGATCCCCGTCGTTGTCGTAATCGAGGAACGCCGCCCCGCTGCCCATCGTTTCCGGCAACAGCTTGTCGCCCGTGGCCCCGTTTTCGTGTACGAAGTCGATTCCCGCCTCGACGGTGATATCCGTGAATCGGACGTCCGGCGGCTGATCATTCGATTCCACGGCCTGCGCCGCCACCGCGATCGGCGCCGTCGGCGGAAGCGGTGGCTCGTCGCGCCGCATCACCACGAACACACCCACGACCATCCCGACCAACACGATTCCGGCCGCCGACCAGCGCAACGCACGACCGATGACCGCGTCGTCCGCCGCAACCAGTTCATCGGGGTGAACATCCGCCTCCGCGGGTTGACCGGGATTGGGCAGATGCGTTCCAGTCGATTGTCGAGTTTCGGTGGATGCGTCAGTCACGGAATGCCACCCGACGCGACGCGCCGTTCAAACCGTAAGCGCCGTCACGCTGCAAGTCGTAAATCACCACGGCCTCGGCCGCATGATTGGCGGCGGCGGATTTCCGCCGCGCCGCGGCCACCGCGTGACCCCGGGCGTTGTCATCCGGTTTGTATTCGGCGTGCCGTTCGCGATGCCGCGCCGCCGCGCCCTCGTCCCCCAGCTGCCCGTACACCAGCGACAGATTGTAGTGCGCCGTCACGTTCTCCGGATCGATATCGAGCGCCTGCCGAAACCGATCGGCCGCCATTTGCAACCATCGCTCCCGTTCCGCCCGGCGCCCGTCCCCGCGCTCCTGTTTGGCCCGTTCGAACAACGCCTCTCCCAGCTCGTTGATCAGCCGATAGTCCTTCGAAAAATCGAATCCGCGGGAGCGCGTTTCTTCCGTGTCCATTTCCATCAAACCGGTAAACCCGGCGATCGCGTCGTCCAAAAAACCATTCTGCTTGTTCACCAATCCGGTGAACCACGCCACCGACCACGGCGGCGCCGGCGGATCGAACGCCGCCGCCTGCGCCAACGCCCCCACCGCTTCCGTCAGGCGACCTTCCTTGATATACACCCGCGCCCGATTCAACGGCCCATCCGGTCGTTTCAGCTTCTCCACCTCCGCGAACGCGGCCTCCGCCTGCCGCAATTCACCCTTGTTCGACCCCTCCTCGCCCTTCAACAACAGCCCGATGCCGTAATCGTTCCACCGCTGCCAGACGACGGCCGGCGCTTCCTTCGTTTCCGATTCCGTCGCCGCCGCGCCCCCCACGATCGAAAACGTCACCCGATCGTGGGCCAACGTCGTGACCGGCAAGTCATTCCCGTCGAACGCCGCGCCCTGAAACAGCTTCACGTATTGCGTGTCGAATTTGCGGTACTTCAATTTCACGTCCACCGTCACCGGCTCGGTGACATCCTGCGGCACCCGAAATCCATAATGCACCACGTCCGCCGCTCCCGGACCGATCTGATGATTGTACAACGGAATGAAAATGTCTTCCGCGTTCCGCCGGTCGATGCGGTTCCCCTCGCGGTCAATCACGTACGCGTTCACGAAATGCGACCACGGGTCCACCTCGCCGTCGTCGGCCATCCCCCCGCTGCGCCCGATCACCCGATCCCCGCTGGTCACCGTCACGTCCATCCACACCTCGTTGGAATCGGACGTCCCCTGCGTGAACAGGTGCCCCATCTTCACCGTGCGGATCACCGTCTCCAGCAGATACGATTCGCCGGCCGTCAACGCCGGCACTTCCGGCCGGATCGGAGCGATCAACTCCCCGTCGATCGTGCCCCCGCGCTTGATCCCAAAAATGTCCACCCGCATCACACCATCCAGGAACTTCTGATGCGCTTCCCCCACCCAGGCGGGCAATCCCATCAAATGCGGAATGGCCGTGTTCGCCGACGGAAACTGATGATCGTGAACCTTCAATTCCCCCGAATCGTCATAAAACTTCGCCCCGAAATCGTCCGACGCCATCAACGGCATGTGGCACTTGTTGCACCCCGTTTCCGCCTTCGGCGGGTAATAAAAACTCGTCACCCCGTGCCCCGACACGCCACTCAACAAAAACGCATCGTAATGATTCTGCCCCCGCAGAAACTTGTACGCATTCAGCTCTTCCGGCAGGTGTACCTTGTGGCACGACCCGCAGAACTCGGCCGACTTGTGCAGCGGTTTCAGGAACGTCTTCTTATGAAACGCCGGCTTGGCCTTCACCAGTTGCAAATTGATCCACTTCAACAGCCGGTTGTCACTGTACGCAAACGGATAATGCGTCGACTCCTCGATCGTATAATCCCCGTTCCCCCGCACCGTATTGATGTGCGTGATCGCGTGGCACACCGTGCACGTTACGCCCGCCTGCGCCAAACGATCGCTCGCCAAGTCGTAGTTCGGATCGTCGAATTTCGGATCGTCAAACGCACCGCTGAAAAACGGCACCGGATCGTGGCAGCCCGCGCAGAACCGCGACCCGTTCACCTTTCCGTCCCGCTCGAACATCTTCGCCCGCGTGTTCCGCACCGAAAACAGATAGGCCGGGTTATTGAACGATGCGAACCGGTGGACGCTGTGCGACCACTTTTCGTGCACGTCGGCATGGCAATTCAAACAATAACGATCGTTCATCATCGCCCGCTCGGGAATGAAATTCCCCGTCGCTGTCCGCGCCAACGATGGGAAAAAATACTTCTCCCCCGATTTCGGACCGGCCACGTTCCACACCCGCGGGTCCTGCGAGTGCAAACCGGCCATCGCCGCCGCGAACGCGCACGCCACCGCCGCCCACGCTCCGCCCACCCGCCACTTGATCCGCTTGCCCGCCAGCCGGTGCAGCACGAACAGCCACATTGCCGCCAGCGGCGCGACCACGTGCCCCCAATACGCCCACGTCCGCGCCGTCGGGTTCTTGATCTCCAGCTTGACCCCGAACGCTTCCAACCGCATCAGCGCGAACCCCGTGCCCAGCAGGACCAACGCCGTCGTGAACAGCGCGTACCCCACCCGCACCGCCCGCCGGTTGGATCGCTTCCGCGCGTTCAACATGTGCGCGAACCCAAACACCACCACCGGCACGACGATCAGCGCCCCCAGCGCTAGGTGCATCAAGAACATGTACTGATAAAAATAATTCTGGTAGGTCAGCCCCCGCCACCACTCCATCGCCGTCACGCTGACCAGATACGCCGAATTGACCGCCAGCAACGCGAACAGCGCGAACGCCACGAACAGCAGCTTCTTCAACCGCGGCCCCACCGCCGGCACGTAACGCACCCGCTGCGGCGCCGCCGTCGTCCGCGGTTCAACGGTCTGTAGCATCGTCATGGTGAAAACCGCTCCCCAAACAAGACGCGAATTTCCCCCTCAGTCCGGCTCAATCCCCGGATCACAGCGTCATGCCCCCCACCAACCGGCCCTGATCTCATTCTACCCATTCCTCCCGGCCGCGCGAAGCAGACTGGACGAACCCCGGACCGCCGGTTCGCCGACGCATGGTCCGAATTCAAGACGCGCCATCCGACGAAATTTGAAGCACGCCCCGGCTCCAAAACGCTGTCACGATTCCGCGCGCGACCGGCGGAATGACGACCGTGTCCGTTCGCGATGCGTCCCAGCCCCAGCGGGGCGACAGTAGGTTTGACAGGCGACGCACCCGTGGCGATGTGGTACCAACCCCGCCGCGCGACCGCGGCGACGACCAGCCGCACAATCCTACCACGAAATCGCCAGCCCCGTGTAAACGAATTGGTCGTTCTGCGCCGGATTCTCGTCGTCGAAAAAATCGCCGTCCGACAGGTGCTTGACGCGATACCCGCTGATCCAACTGACGTTCTCGCCGATCCGCCATTCAAACCCCACGCCCGTGTCCTGCGTGAAATTGAACGTGTGCCCCGTCTCCGGCACGCTTCGCCGCCCCTGCATGATCCCGCCCAACGCCTCCGCGTAGAACGCCATCGGCCTATCGAACACATCGAAATCGCAGATGTAATACCGCAGCCCGATCTGAAACTCCCCGGCGTACACGTCACCGTCCGACTGGTTGTAAATGCGATACGGCGTCCCGTTGACCATCAGCGCCAGCCGGTCCTTCACGAAGTAGTCGTAACCCACCGTCAACGCCGCGTTCTGCCCCGTGCCCTTGCCCGCTTTCCAGGCGACGCCGTCCGAAACAGGCTCGCCGTACGAGCCCATGAACGTCAGACGTTGCTCGCCCTCGTGATGCAGACCGCCTTGGCAGCCCATCACCACCGGCAGAACAACCGCCGCCGCGAGACGATTCAGACCCCGTTGGTTCATGTCCACTTGGATGCCGTTGGTTTCGTTCGCCCCGCCATCGCGCCGTTACGCCGGGCGCGCGCATTTTGCCACCCGCGCCAACGGCACGCAAGCGACCACTTCCTCGCTCGACGAACGCCACACGTTCGGCGACGATCGGCTCGCGCCCCGACGTAATTGAATGCTCCAGTCGCGGCACGTCCTTCAGAACCCCGGACGCAAGTCCGGGGCCGAATCGCGACCCTGTCTCGGCCGTTCAATGTTTCTGGGTTGGTCTTCTGCGGCCCGCCATGACCGTGCCTTGCCGCTGACCCTTCCCGATGGTATTTACTGGCGCAAGTCCGCGAATGACCGAAACGCCCAACGACGGCGCCCGCGATGCCAATATTCCACCGTCACCTTCGATTTGTCCGACATTCGTCACTGCTGACCGCCTGCACGCTGGCTATCATCGTCTCGCAACACCCCGCGCTGGCCCAAAACGAATTCGCCGCCGCCTTTTCGCCGGACCGCGACGAGACCACCCCAACAAGCTGGAATGTTTCGTCGGCGGATCAAACCTCCGTCCGCGACCAGGATTCCGACTGGCAGATGACCCGGTACGATTTCCGCCTGTCGACCCCGGTGTGGAGCAACGAGCGCACCGCCGTGGACCTCCACGGGCGATTCACGCTGCTGGACATGGAAACCCGCGCCCTCCTGCCCGAGTCGTTTTTCGAAAAACTCCCCGACTCGTTGTGGGACGTACGCCTCGGCGGCACGTTCCGCCACAAACTCGACAACGGCTGGACCGCGGGCGGAGGCCTGACGCTGGGCTCCGCAAGCGATCACCCGTTCGCCTCCGCCGACGAATCGGTCTTGCAGGCCAGCGCCTTCGTTCGCGTGCCGGTCGACGAACGCGATTCCTGGCTGTTCCTGTTGTACACCTCGAACACCTGGGATTTGGAACCCTTCGTTCCCCTGCCCGGCATCGGCTACTCATTCAAACGCGGCGACCTGTTCGAGGGCACCATCGGCGCCCCCTACACCAGCCTGCAATACCGCCCCATCGACCGGCTGACCCTCGAGGCGTCCTACCTGATGCCCCGAACCGTCCACGCCCGGGCCGGTTATCGGTTGTTCGAACCCCTCGAGCTGTTCGCCACCTTCGATTGGGATAACCAATCCTTCTTCCGCCACGACCGTTCCCATCGTGACCATCGCCTCGTCTACGACGAAAAACGCGTCATGGGCGGCATCGACTGGCGTCTCGGCGAAAACGTCAACCTGACGCTCGCGGCCGGCTACGCCTTCGATCGCTTCTTCTTCGAAGGCGAGGACTACGACGACCGCGGCCGCAACCGCATCAACTTCGCCGACGGCGCCCTCGCCACGGTCCGCCTTTCCGTATCATTCTGACCGAAACGGGACCAAGATCGCGGATGACCGATTCCATCGTCGCGGATGACCCTTCGCCCGAAACGCGACCAAGATCGCGGAAAACCGAGTCCATCGTCGCGGGTGAACCTCCGCCCGGAGGGCGCACGACCTTAGCCAGGGACTTCAGTCCCTGGATCACGACTCCGGCACCCTCCCCGCCCGGAGGGCGCACGACCCTAGCCCGCATTTCTCACCAAATTGTTGGATTGACGTTTTTTGGCGGCGGTCTGGCGTTGGAATTGAATGCGGGCGTCGAAGCGGGGGCACAAGGGGTGCGAGGGGGCTTCGGCGCCGGGTGTTGAA
>JABFSN010000055.1 GCA_013140575.1 Phycisphaerales bacterium
CCCCCAACGCCCCCCGCGTCCCAAACCGCGCAATCGCCAGCGTGATCACCGCCGCGACCGCCACCGTCGCCGCCGCCTTCACCACCGCCGTCAGTGCTTGCGACAGCGCGCCGCGGGCATTGCTGGTGCGAGAATCCCTTCTCGCACCCAGACCGCGTCCAAGGCGGGAGCGGTCTGCGGCGGGAATCCCTTCCCGCGATTCGCCGCCCGTACCCAAGCCTCCATTGCGGCCGGAAACTAATTGGCTCGAATGACTATCCATGGACGTCCATCTTCACGCCGTCACACACTTCCCGCCGAGTTCATCCACAGATGTCACAGATAACCACAGACAAATGAACGCATTCGGTTCAGTTCTTCTACTCTCTCCTTCATCTCTGTGCCCCTCTGTGTCATCTGTGGATCCTCCACCTCCCCAATCTGCGTCAATCTGCGAAATCTGCGGATCCTCTTCCTCCGCGCCTTCGCGGTGAATCTCTTCCGACGCTTCAGCGTTTCAGCGTCCCCAGACATTCGGCCACGAACCCCGTCTTCCGCCGCATATAATTATCCCAGTTCGCCGCTTGCGCCGCCGCCAACCGCTTCTCCATCAACCCCGGCGGCTCCCGCAACGCCTCCGCGATCTGCCCCTCGAACGCATTCAGGTCGTCGGCCACCCGCAGCACGTCCCCATACATCTGCGCCGCCGGCAACGCCGTCGTCACCACCGGCCGCCCCGTCGCCAGATACTCCGCCATCTTCAACGGCGTGATCGAACGCGTGAACGCATTCACCGCGTACGGAATCATGCACACGTCGAACGCCTTCACATACGCCGGCAACTCCGCCAGCGGCCTCGACCCCAACAAGTGGATGTTCGGCATCTCTCGCAACGGCCGATCGTCGAAATCCGGCAGCACCCGCCCGATCATCACCAGATTCCATTCCGGCCGCCGCCGCGCCAGCTCCACCAGAAACCCCACGTCGAACCGCCGCACGTCGATGTTCGCGTAAATGCCCACGATCGGCCGGCCGATGCCCGCAATGTCCCCCGGAATCTCCAATTTCGGGTCCATCGCCCGGTTGAAATGCTCCACGTCCGCCGCCCACGGCAACATGTGAATCCGCCGGCACACCTCCTTACGCGCCTCGTACATGTGCGGATTGGGCACCACCACCACGTCCGCGAACGCGCACAACTCCGCGTCCATCCGTCGCACGTACCGTTTCAGCTTCTCCCCGACGACGAACTCTGCGGATTCTTCCGCGCACTCGTAAACCGTCAGCTTCGGACGCAACGCCCGCGCCACCCCCACCGTGTTGAACTGGAACATCCACACGATCGGCTCGCGCATCCCCAGCGCCCGCATCCCCTCCCGCACCATCCGCGTGTATACCCAATTCATGGTCCGCAGCACCATCCGGCTGCGGGCCTGCATCGGCAGAAACACGGGCGGCGTGTGGTAGATCGCGAACGTCTCGTCGATTCGTTCCAGCCGCCGCCGCACGTGCTTCAACGCCCGCCGGGCGGCCGAATGCCGGTGGTCCGATTCCGACAGATACGACACCAGCCAGCCGAACGAATCCGGCGGCTCCACGAACAGCACCCGGTTGCGCTGCGCCAACCGCAGCGTCGTGCCGTGAACCGGAGTGAAATGTTCGTCCCACCGTTGATGCCCCAGCATCACGATGTCCTGGCCCACCAGTTCGCTCGCGCACGGCGGGATCCGCGATATCCACTCCAGCGTCTCGTGCTTATCCATCACCCCGCCCCCGCCGACCGCCCAATTCGTAACCGATCGCCCCCGACAACAGTGCCGCACCCAGGCACCGCGACGCCAACACCACCCACGCCGCCCCCAGCGCCCCGTAATGCGTGATCGCCCAGGTGTGCCCCGCCGCGTTGAACACCAGCAAGACGACATCCAACGCCGTCAGCACCTGCGGCTTGCCCCGCGCGAAAAACAACAGGTGCAGCGGATGCGTGACCATCGTCGCCAGCAGCCCGAAATACATGATCTTCAAGAATCCCGCCGATGCCGCGTACGACGCCCCAAACACCACCCCCATCACCGGCTCGAGCAACCAGTAACACGGTATCATCGGCACGACCACCGCCGCCGAGCACTTCAGCGACATCCCCACCTGTCCGCGAAGCGCCCCGCTCGCCGTATGACGCGAAAATCGCGGCAGCAGCACCGTCATCACCGACGCCGCCATCAAATCCGCCGCCTGCGCCATCGTCGCGGCCGCCGAATACACCCCCACCGTTTCCGAATCGGTCAACCGGCTCAACAGCAGAATGTCCATCCGCGAATACAACAGGAACATCAGGCTCGAAATCACCAGCCAACGCGAATATCGGATCACCGCCGGCCCTGCCGACCGATGCCATTTCGGTCGCCGCGCGAATGCCGGTGCCAATACGTGTCCCACCGCCGCCGCCGCTGCAAACCCCGCGACCGTCGCCGCCATCAACGACGTCGCCGTCAGCCAACCGGCCGCAATGATCCCGGTCAGCAGCACCAGCTTGATCGCGTTGTTTCCGACCTGCGTGATCGAATACGCGCCGAACCGCGATTCCGACTGAATCGCCGCTGAAAAATACCCCCACAC
>JABFSN010000067.1 GCA_013140575.1 Phycisphaerales bacterium
GATTCCCGCCGCATCCAGTCGGCCATATCCAACGCCGCCAGGCACGCCTTCTCCGCATGGTCATCCATCGGACGCGGCACGTTCCAGCACCCCAGCATCCCGTCGCCCACGTAGGCGATGATGACTCCGTCGTGGGCGATGACCGCGGCCGCCATCGCATTCAACACCGTACGCCGCTCTTTCGTGAACTCGATGATCCGATTCAGGTTCTGCTCGCTGCGCAACGAAAACCCGCCGATGTCGAAAAACATCACTGTCGCATCGGTGCGCCTCGGCTCCAACGCCTTCTCGGGGTCGGACCCCAGAATTTCCGAAACGACCTTGTCTGAAAAAAACTGCCCCAGCCGGCTCTGCCAACTCTCCAGCTTCTGCATCGCGATCGCCCGGCCCACCATGTCCGACACCAGTCCCACCAGCCGCGCCGTGTCCCGCAGCGTCATGTCGCTCCCGGCCACGCGCCCGATTCCGTGTTTCCCGCCGGCCCCCTCGCTCGCGCCGGCCAGGTAAAACAGCACGTGCGGTTCCCCCGGCACCGGCATCGCGCAGCAGATTGCCCAATCCACCCCTTCATGCGCCGTCGCGTCAAAATCCGCGCTGCCGGCCGCAGCACGCCAGCAATACGTCACCGGCTTCGGCGACTCTTCAATCGCGTTCTTCACCAGTCGCGCACTTACCGGCTTGTCGAACGCCTGATCGGTGTGCGCGTCCTCGGCCAGCACGATCCAGCCCGTCTCCTCATTCATCAACAACTGCACCCAGTCCGCACCGGCCGCCATGCGCAACGCCCCGCATGCGTACACGAAAAACTCGGAACGCGTCTTGGTGCGCAACACCACCGGTAATTCCATCAAATCCAGCAGACGCAACCGGTCGCCGCTGCCGCTTCGCGACCGAACTTCGTCCATTTCCATCGTGTACGTCTGCTCCGGCGAAGGCTCCCCCACCTGCGACGGCGACGCGTCCGCGACGCTCGCCGCCCGTTCCAGATGAAACGTCGTCCGGCCGATCACAAAAAACTCCCCCGGATGCATCGTGAACGAATCAACCGGCTGACCGCGAAACACCACCGGATTGGACGAATCGGGGATGCGCTTCACGTCCAGGTTCGTACGCTGGGCCCGCATTACCACGTGCCGCCGGCTCAAACAGGGTTCGTCCGCGACCGGCACGTCGACCTGCGCGGAACGTCCCAGCACCACCTCCGCCCCGTCCGGCAGGTCGTAGCTCTTTGATTCATCGGTCGCGGATGACTGCACACGCAATCGCATGGCGCACCGTCTCCCGGGATGGTCTTCGACCCGCGACCATCGTCCATTCATCGTATCGTCAATACGCTACATTTCGTAGCCTGAATCTGTCGTGATGGGCAAATGATCCAACGCGCTTGGGCGTTCGGGTCGAACGCCGTGATCAGAACCCGCCACGCCAGCGGCGGGCCGCACGAAACCGACGCCTGGAATCGCTCAGCAACAAATTGGACAAGTTGAAACGGACACGACTCTCAAAACGGGCGCAACTATTGGTTTCGCCACGGAAGCGACCAGACCTGCAACATCTTGTCAATCTTGTAAATCCTGTCCAATCCAGAACCACGTCATGGTCGCCGCCTACGGGTCGTTGCCATCCAGCGGGTCGGAATTCAACACCAACACCTCGACGCCGTCCCACAGACCATCCCCATCACTGTCGCGGCTCAACGGGTCCGTCGCGGTTTCATCATGTTCCTTCCCGTCGAGCAACAGATCGCGATCCGTGTCCGGTCGATCCGGCCTCGTTCCCGCCTCCATTTCCAACGCGTTCAACAGACCGTCGCGATCCATGTCCATTTCCACCGCCGCCCCCGGGCCGAACACCAGCGGATCGGAACCGACGATCACCTCCTGACCATCGGTGATCGTATCGCCGTCGGTGTGCGCGTTCAGCGGATCCGTCCTGAACGTGTAAATCTCCTGCCCGTCCAGCAGTCCGTCATTGTCGGAATCCGCCGTCATCGGGTTGGTCCCGAATTCCAACGCTTCGGTCCCGTCGTCCACGCCGTCATCGTCGCCATCAACGAACGCGACACCGACTCCCGCCGGCCCCCCGCGCGGCGTCGGATCATCCCCGTCAATCGTTCCGTCGCCGTCCGTGTCGGGATTCAACGGATCCGTCCCCCGCAACTGCTCGTCCCCATCGAGCAAATCGTCGCCATCCGTGTCCGGGTCGTTCGGATCGGTCATGGCGATGGCGATCTCGACGCCGTCCGACAACCCATCCCCGTCGCTGTCTGAATCGCGCGGGTTGGTATCGTGAACGTGGATTTCGTCGCCATCGGGCACCCCGTCCCGATCCGTGTCCCGCCGCAACGGATCGGTCATCGCGTCAAACTCCTCGCCGTCGTCCAGCCCGTCGCCATCGGTGTCCGCTTCCATCGGCCGCGTGCCGAATTCACGGATTTCAAACCCATCCGGCAGGTTGTCCCCGTCGCTGTCCATGAACCCCACCTCGTCGAAATCGTTCGCCGCCAGCGGGTTCGTGCCCAGGAATGTCACCTCGTCGCCGTCCGTCAACCCATCGCCGTCCGTGTCCGAATTGTTCGGATTCGTACGGAAAAACCGTATCTCGACCCCATCCGGCAGTCCGTCATCGTCGCTGTCCAGCGGATCCAGCGGCTGTTCGTCACCCCCATCTCGAACGCCGTCGAAATCCGAATCCCGATTGAACGGATCGGTATCCAGTTCAAACACCTCGACCGCGTCGGTCAGGCCATCGTTGTCCGTGTCCGCGATCCGCGGGTGCGTGCCGTAATAGAACAACTCCTCCTCGTCGGTCAGTCCGTCACCGTCTGTATCCGGTTCATTCGGATCGGTCCCGAATCGGCTCTCCACGGCGTCCGGCACGCCGTCGTCATCCGTATCCATTTCACCCACGGCGCCCACCGCGGCCGATGACCCCTGCCGAAACACCTCTTCGAAATCGTCCGCCCCGTCTCCGTCCGTATCCGCCGCGAACGGATCGGTCCCCAGCACGAACACTTCCATCGTGTCCGGTATCGAATCTCCGTCGCTGTCCGGGTCGTTCAATTCCAGCAGATTCGGCGGCTCGCCCAACCCGCCCCGCGGCGGTGGCAGCATCGGCGGACGCCGGCCATCCTTGCTGCCGTACAACAATCGAATCACCCGGATGTCATCCTGTGTCAGCGTCTCGAACCCGCCGTTGGCATAGCTCGGCGCCATGACCGCCGTCTCGTCGCGGCTATGCTCCAACCCTAGCGCGTGCCCCAGTTCATGCAGCGCGACGGTGAACAGATCGAATTGCTCGTCTCCCGGCGACAGCCCCCACGCTTCATCGGCGCACAGGTGAATCTCGCCCGCCGAATCCGTCCCCGGGAAAAACGCGTGCCCCAGCACGTTCCCCGCCCCGTCCAACGGAAACGCGTCGCCGTGCTCGCCACCCACAAACCGGACCTTGATGTCTGCCTCGTCCGATTCCGCCCGTTGAAACTCCAGTTGCGACGCATCCGCCCACTGCGCCAACGCCCGCTCGATCACATCGACCTGTTCCTCGACGCCGATCCCTTCGTACGGCTCGACGAGCTGCCACGTCAGGCTGGTCGTGCCCCATCGGCTCGTCGGCCGGAAGTTGATCACCCCTCCCGGCTGATGGGCGAACTCGTCGTAGCAGGCGATTACGGCTGCCGCGCAGCTCGACGCCTGCGGCGTCTGCGTCAGATCGTCGCTGCTGTTGTCATTCCCGTTCTGATTGCCGCCGCCGTTGGAATTGCCGTTACCGTTCTCGACCGGCGGGGTACACGCGCCCACTGACAACAGGCACAGCAACGCCGCGGCAAGCAGCCGCGATTGAAATGGTTTTTCGCAGACCCGTCGCGATTCAAGGAATGGCCGCGCCGCTCGTCGACACACTTAGCGCGTCCCCGAATGCAGGTACTCGTGCAGGTATTCGATCGTCTCCTGCTGTTGCCGGTTTTCCATCGCCAGAATATCCCCGCTCGACAGCATCCCCACCAGCCGTCCATCGTCCACCACCGGCAAATGCCGGATGCGCTTCTCCGTCATCACGCTGCGGCACTCCGCAACCGGCGACGTCGATTTGCAGCACGCCACCGGCGATGTCATGACCTCCCCGACCCGGGTCGTCGCCGGATTGCGATGCTCCGCCACCACGCGGTTCAAAACGTCGCGCTCCGTGAATATCCCCACCACCTTGTCGCCGCGGGCCACCACCAGCGCACCGATCCGCCGTTCGCTCATCATCTTCGCCGCCGCGATCACCATCGTGTCCTCATTCGTGATGGCTACTTCCCCCTGCTTCTTCAGGATGTCTTGTACCGTCGGCATTTCACGCTCCGTTGAAATGGACGACCGACGCGGCGGTCTGCTAATCGATCCCCCGCTCCGCCAGCCATCGTTCCGCGTCAATCGCCGCCTTGCAGCCCATCCCGGCCGCCGTCACCGCCTGACGATAGGTCGCATCCGCCACGTCGCCGGCCGCGAACACACCTTCCACGCTCGTCGTCGAACGAAACGGATCCTTTAGAACAATATACTTCTTCGCGTTCAATTCAAGTTGCCCATTCAAAAACTTTGAGTTCGGTGTATGTCCGATGGCCGCGAAAAACCCCCTGCACTCCAACGACCGGTCCTCGCCCGTCTTCACGTTTCGCAACCGTACCCCCGTCACGTGGTCGTCGCCCAGAATGTCCGCCACCTCACTGTCCCACACCGGCTCGATCTTGGGATTCTCCAACACTCGCTTCTGCATGATCTTGGACGCCCGAAACTCGTCCCGCCGGTGGACGACGTATATCTTGCTCCCGAACTTGGACAGGTAGGTCGATTCCTCCATCGCCGAATCGCCCCCGCCTACCACCACCAGCTTCTGATCCCGGAAAACCGGCAACGCCCCATCGCACACCGCGCACGCGCTTACCCCGCCCCCCGACAACGCCAAGCGCTTCTCGTTTTCCAATCCCAGCCAGTTCGCCGCCGCGCCGGTGGCCACGATTACGGCATGCGCCCGGATCTCCGTGTCCTGATCGCTCCACACCCGGAACGGCCGGACCGAAAAATCGACTCGTGACACATCCTGGTACTGGTAGATATGACCCTCGTCGTCCAGATTCGGCGTCTCACCGCTGTCGGTCGCCACTCGTGTGTTGAACCGCAGCGCCTGACGTTCGAACAATGCCATCAGCTTCGGACCGGTCACCCCCTCGGGAAACCCCGGATAGTTCTCCACCTCCGTCGTCTGCATCAACTGTCCGCCGGGCAGTTCCAGCACCGGCACCGACTTTGCCCGCCCCGCGAATAAAAACGGCTTCAGATTGGCCCGCGCCGCGTAGATGGCCGCCGTCCAACCCGCCGGTCCCGATCCGATGATCACCAGTTTTTCGATGTTGTTTTCGCTCGACATGCCCGCGCTCGACTCCCAATTCTCGCCCGATTACATTTCAACGGCATTGATCGGGCCGCATCATAACTGCCCGCGACCCAACCGCAACCCGCGCTGCGGCCGTTTGACCGTCGCGGTCCATGATGGGTAGATTACCCGCCGGTTCGTAATGCCCATCCCACCGGTTGCACAAGTTGCCATGACCCCCCACCGTCAAACAACGGCTTCCCACCCGCTGCCGGCGCGCGTCGCGCTCGCGATTCTTCTCGGAACCACCGGCGGCTGCGCCATGACCGCCCTGGATCATCCCCACGCCTTGACCGACCAGGACGGCGCCGTCCCATCCGAATGGGCATTCGAAAACCAACCCGGCGTTCAATTAGCCACCGACCATTTCGTCGTTTACACCACCATCGGTCCCGATCCCTTCCGCGATTTCCTGCCGCGCTATTTGGAAGCCGTCTATCTTCATTTCACCGCAGTCGTCCCGCCGCCGACCACGGCGGACCAGCCGCCCGATCGAATGCAGACCTACCTTCTCGCCACCCGCGCGCAGTGGGAGCGCTTCATTCGCGATCGATTCCCCGAACGCCACGACCTCTATCGCCGCATCAGCTCCGGCGGCTTCACCGAACGCAACGTATCGGTCGTGTACCGCCTCGGCCCGGCGGCCACGCTCAGCCTGCTCGCCCACGAGACCATGCACCAGTACCTCAGCACCCATTTCACCGATCCGCTTCCCGCGTGGCTCAACGAGGGTTTGGCCGCCTATTGCGAGTCCGTCGACGTCCGCCACGACCGCGTCCATTTTCTGCCCGACCGCAACACGTTTCGCATGAACGACCTGCGCGACGCCTTGATCGCCGACCGCACGCTTCCCCTCCGCCGGCTCCTCGCCACCGACGCCGGCGAACTGCTCACCGCCGGTGATTCCTCGCAGGTCCGGACCTACTACGCCCAGACATGGGCGTTGATCGCGTTCATCCGGGATCATCAGCAACGCCGTTACCGCCCGGGGTTTGATCGCTTGCTGCGCGCATTACGCGACGGCACCATGCGCATCACCGCCCAAGCCGCCCGCGTCACCGCCCCCCGCCCCGCGGACACCTCCTACGGCGAGGCCGCGTTCCGTGCGTTCATTACCAACGACCTCGATGCGTTCGAATCGCAGTTTGACGAATACCTGCACCGCATGGCATGGGCGCAATGATCGAGCGCGGCCCAATAGGACCACCTGACATCGGAAACCGGAACAGCCGTAATAAGCAACTCGTCGCCCGGAGCGAATCTTCGCCCGGAGGGCGCACGATCGTAGCCAGGGACTTCAGTCCCTGGTGGTCGTTCACCCCCAATCTCCTCCCGCCCGGAGGGCGGACGAAATCCGGTTTCCTATCCCTGTATTGCTATTTAGACGATTAGCATCGCGTCGCCGTAGCTGTAAAACCGGTACCGCGACGCCACGGCATGGGCGTACGCCCGGCGCGTCAACGCCCTCCCGGCAAATGCCATCACCAGCGCCAGCAGCGTCGACCGCGGCAAATGAAAATTCGTCAGCAACGCGTCCACGCATCGAAACGCGTACGGCGGCTTGATGAACAGACCGGTCCACCCCGACGATGCCCGTGTATCGCCCTCCGCCGCACAGGTTTCCAACACCCGCGCCGTTGTCGTCCCGATGGCCAGCACCCGCCCGCTTCGCGCCCGGCACGATCGGATGGCATCCGCGGTCGCGGCCGGCATGTCAAACCACTCCCCGTGCATGGCATGATCGTCGAGACACGTCTCGGCGACCGGCGCAAACGTCCCCGGGCCGACGTGCAGCGTCACCGTCGCCCGTTCCACGCCGCGTTGTTCCATGGCTGCCAGAACCCGCGGCGTGAAATGAAGTGCGGCAGTCGGCGCCGCGACCGCCCCTGGCCGGGCGGCGAAGACGGTTTGATAACTCGCCCGGTCGATTTCGTCGTTGTCATTATGGGCGCCGCGCCGAATGTACGGCGGCAACGGCGTCCGCCCGACACGCTCCAAAACCGCATCTGTCGAGACATCGGATTGCAGCTCGGCTCGCCAACGTCCGCCGCCGTCGTGGGCGGTCAAAACCAGCGCGTCCCCGTATTCCGCGGGCAACAAGTTCAACCGTTCGCCGGTCTTCAGCCGCGATGTTTGGGTCAACAACACTTCCCACAACCGGCCTTCGATGACGCGGACAAACAGCCCGGATACCTTGCCACCCGTTGCTCGGCGCGCACTCAATTTCGCCGGCACAACCCGGGTGTCATTAACCACGACCAGATCATCCGAATTCACCAGCGACGGCAGATCGACGAAATCTCCATCGCTGAACGAATCGTCCGCGCGATCGAGGACCAATAGCCGCGACCCATCGCGATCCGCCGCCGGTCGTTGGGCGATCAACTCCGCCGGTAGTTCATATTCGAGGTCCGACAACAACAGCGGCCGGGCATCAACCGGCGCCAATCTGCCCGAATCGCCCATACGGAAATCTCCGTGCGGATTAACAGAATTATCAGACCGCCGCCGCGACATAACCCACTTTTTCAAAAAAGGTTAGGACCTCAAACGGGCTTGTGATATTATCGCCTTGCGGATCGGGTGACAACCGTGCACAGCAGGCGGCGCCTGTCGCCTCGGCAATCCTCTGCGAGCGTCCCCCGGCATTCCCGGGTGACCGGCCGGCGGAGGTGCCAATGCACGGCACCGCAATAACGTCGTCCGGTCCGCGGATGGGGCTTTCGGAGGGAGACGGTTCGGCCGGCGGTCTCGCGACGCCGGTCGCTTTCCGGACGGCTGGAAGAAGCAAGATCGTGAAGTTGTTGCCCGTCGAGGCCGCCGGCCTCCTGGTCGCGCGGACACTCTATCTGTCCAGGCTGCACCGCCTGCAGCGTTTCAGCGCCGCACCGTCGGTCCTCGCCGAGCGCCTGCGCCGTAGCACCGCCTGCCCCTGCACCGCGCAAGCGTGCACGCCAACGTCCGCGTCGCCCGAATCCATCCCACCCGGAACCGCCACATTCTCGGAAGTTGACCGAATTTGGCCGTCGGAATTGCCGATCGAACAACGTCCACCGGCTGCGGACGTGGAATCGCCCTTGCGGCCGCGCCTAGAATCGCACGTGGGGGTGGGCGTTGACCTGTGGACATAGTCGTCGCGGTCGCGCCCGGGGGCGGGGGATGGGTGAACATGTCGAATCACAA
>JABFSN010000205.1 GCA_013140575.1 Phycisphaerales bacterium
CCCCTTCCGCCCCGTCCAACCCCTCCATCGCGAACGCATCCCGCAGGAACGAGTTCACCGGCACGATATGAATCGCATCCGCCAGCACCGTCCCATTCGCGTCGTTGTTCAGTCGGACGCGGATGATCCCGTCCTCGACGACCACCACGCCCAACCGCTGCCATCGCCATCCCTGACTGTCCAAAACGTCCGGCGGCGCAATCCGCTGATTCACCCGAATCGTCAGTTCCGACGCAGCCTCGCCATCGACGAATACCTCGTACGGTGTGTTCGTCGCCCGCGACACGTTCGGCGTCACCGGATCACCCGGCCACGACGCGAACACCTCGTATTCGCCCGCCGGCAGTCCCTCGAACACCCACTCCGCGGCCGCCGCATTGGACTGCGCCGCGCGCAAATGCTGCCGCGAACTGCCGCCGAAGCTCGCTGCCGGACCGACCGCCCAGTTCGGGCTGGTCTCCGTGTATCCCCGTTCCGCGCCGCCCGAGTTATCCGAAATCGTCCGCCCCGGTAGGTCGATCCCCGTCGGTCGCGGCCGATCCGCCGACAACGGGAACGCGATGTTGGAATCGAACGGGTAAACATCCTGAACCAGCGGATCGCCCACCAGCGCCCCGCCGCCCGGCTGGGTCACATCGTCCGGCGTGTTCGGCGGCAGCTCGCTGAACCCCACGTACAGGTAATCGTCGTCCGGATCGCCGGGGAGTTGATTCGGATTGGGCACCGCGAACAGCCCCTCGTTACCCGACAGTTCATCGTTCCCCGCGCCGCCCAGAATGTGGTCATCGCCCTCGCCGCCCGCGATGAAATCCTTGTTCCCCTCGCCGTAGATGATGTCCACGCCCGCGCCGCCGTACAGCCAGTCCTTGCCCTCCCCGCCGCGGATCTCGATCGACTGATACGCCAGTCCGTTGTCCTGCACGTCACCCCGCGCCACCCCCCACGTCTCGCCGTTGAATATGTAACCCCCGTCCGCGTGGACCACGTCCACGCCGTCACCAGTGTCAATCACTGTCCGTTCGATGTCCCGCGACTGGAAATACGCGTACTCCTGCGCGAAACGCCCCGTCGCCGGGTCGGCCACGAACACATGGTTGCCCTGGTCCCACAGTAGCGCCGTCAACCGATACCGGTGCAGGAACCGGTCGTACCCGATGGCCACAAAATCGCGGATCGGCACGCCGTCCGCCCCCTCGTTGCCGCCCAGGAACAACACCTGATCGTCGCCCGCCCCGCCGTCAAACATGTCCGCCAGCGCCGCGTCGCCCGTCAGCACGTCGTCCAGGAACCGCGGGTCGCCGTTCCGCCCCGTGCTCGGCACGATCGGCTGCGCATCCGGAATCACCTGGAAAATGTCGTCCCCCGGACCGCCCCACAGCAGATCGCTCGCCTGCCGGTCCACACCGCCCGAAAGCACATCGTTCCCCGCGCCGCCCAGCACCCAGTCCTCGCCCGTTCCGCCGACCATTCGGTCGTTGCCCGTCCCGCCCACGATCACGTCCCGGCGGTCCAGCGGCGTCCGACCCGACAAATCTTCCGACGCGCCTGCCACCAGGTTCAGCCGCGTCTTTTCGACGCCCGTCGATATTGAAAACAGTTCATATCCAATCGCCGTCGGATCGGGCACGCCGTTGTCGTCCAGATCGCGCTCCGCCACCGTCACGCCGATCAGATACGACACGGCCGTGTCCGGCACGTCCGGCCCCAGATTGGCCAGGTCAATCACCTGCACCCCGCGGTCCACCACCACCGTCGCCGCCCCAAAATCGACCAGCTCGCCCGTGTGTACCGTCGCCAGCGCCGGGGTCACGTCTCCCTGATTGATTAAATCGTCGATCGTGACCGCCCCGCTGCCCGCCAGGAATCCCGGATCCAGTATCTGGTAAATGTTCGCGTCCAGATCGCTGAACGCCCCCACCGATCGGATCGCGATCCCCTCGCCCGGACGCGCCGGTTCCGACAGCGTCAACTGATACCATGCCTCCTCGCCCGGCAGATTCAGCGATTCGTCCAGCACCGGCAGAACCTGATCCAGCGACGGCAACACGAACGGATCGTCCACGACCGTGTCCGCCTGCACCGCCGTCCCCACGTTCAGGAACAGGTCGTACCGACCCCGTTCGCCGGGGTGATTCACCACCGCCTGCCGCACCACGCGAATGTAATAGATTTCATCGCCCGCGAACTGCGGCTCCGCAGTCGGTCCCAATTCCACCTGCACGTGCGCGTCATCCGCCGACGTCGTCGCCGCGGCGATCGGCGCCACGTCGTTCGCGTGATACAGCTCGATCCGCATCGCCGTGGTCGGCGTGTGCGACGTCAACCGGATCGGGTTCGTCCCCGACGTCTCCCCCAGCGTAAACGCGTACCAGTCCTCGTCGCTCGACTCGTGCAGCGTCAGACCCACCACGTCGTCGATCCGGTTGATCGGCCGGTCCGTATCCAGCACGAACGCCGTCTGCCGCGTGTCGCCCAACGGCTGACCCGTCGGCGTCAACAGCGTGTCCGGCCCGTCCTCCAGCGCCGCCATCGCGAACACCACGGCGTAGTCCGTCGGGATGTTCCCCACCGATTCCACCCGTACGGTCGTTTCCTCGTCAAGGCTGGTTTCCAGCCCGCTCAACAGCGGCACCACCACCGCCGCGTGACTGTTCCGCAGCCCCAGTTGATCCGTCGTCGCCAGCGTCGCCCCCGCGATGTTCAGGCTCGCCCCCGGGCCGAACCCCACCGTCTCGATCCGCAACCGCCCGTCGTCCAGCGACGCGTTGAAATTCGGCGAGACGATCGCCGCGTTGATGTCGTCGATCAGATCGCCCCGCGTTTCGTTCTCCGCTGTCGCCGCCGCCGTCACCAGCACCACGTCGGTGTTCAACGTGAATTGCGCGTTCGCCGTCAAACGCCCGTTCAACGGCAGCAGCACCGTCCCGATGACCGCCGTCTCCCCTTCCGGATTGCCCGCCGCGTCGAACAGCGAAAACACCAGGTCGATGTCGTCGTTGTCGTGCAGCGGAATCAACTGCAGCTCGTCCCCCGGCGTCGTCGGCGTTTCCGGCGCAATCAGGAACCGATACCAGTCGATATCCGGGTTGTCCGACCGGGCGCTGTCGATCGTCAGACCCGTGAACACCGAATTGTCCAACCCGATCGGCTCCAGAATCGCCCCGCCGGCGCCATGCGTGTCACTGCCTGTCCCTACCGTGCCCGGCGCCGCCGTGTCGCCCAGCGGATACGCGTCCTCCCGCGCATCGTTCCGGTTCCCCACCGGATCGGTCACGTCCGGCAGGAACGACAACTGCGGCTCGATCTCCACCAGGTCGTTCCCCGGCCCCGCGTCCACCCACACCGACGTCTGCACCGTCTCCCCCACCACCACGTGATCATCCCCGCCCAACGCGTCGATGATGATCGCCAGGAAGTCCTCCTCGCCCAGCAGCTCGTTAATCAGGTCGAACGGCGTCAGGCTGAACGGATCGTCCAGCCGGTCATGCGTGTCCATCGGAACGGCCGCGATGTCCGGCTCGCCCAGGTTCTCCGTCACCTCCACCGCCGCCACCATCAATTCCGTCTCGGCCTCGTACACCTCGTCCATCATCTCGTGCGTCGGATCCCCGCTCCCGTCGTACGCCGTCGCGTTGTCGAAACCGCTGAACCGCGGATCGAACGCCCCGTCCGTGCTCAACGTCACCACGTGCCGCCCGAAAAACGGGTTGTACGGATTCGTCACGAAATCCACCTCGATCGTGTCGTCCGCCGCGCTCGCCCCCAAATACCAAACCTGATCCGTGCTCCGCGCGTACTCCTTCCACGCGTCGTCCGCGAACAGCAGACCCTCCTCGTCCTGGAATTCGACGCCGCGACGTGTGACCAAACGGTCACCTGTCGCCCCGCCGCCCCCATTTCCGAACATGAAATCCAGCCCCGTCCCGCCGAAAAAGTAGTCGGTGGTGGTTTCGTTATCGCTGCCCAAAAACCGGTTCAGGCCGGTGTCCTCGAATTCGAATGCGCCCCCGCCGTCGTCCAGCGTCAGGTTGCCGGCGTCATCGACGTAGACGCCGAAATCATCGCCCGGTCCGTCGGCCAGGAAATCTTCCACGTCAAACGATGACACCTGATTCGCCGACACTTCGGGATGCACCGACCACGCATAGAATTGCGTCTGGTTGTTGCCGCCGATCAGGTCGTCGTTCCCCTGGCCCGCGAACAACTGGTCGATATCCAGCACGGGATCGCCGCCGAACTCCGCGCCCCAGATGCGGTCGTTGCCGCCGAATCCGTACAACTGGTCGCTGCCCGGACCGCCGTTGATACGGTCGCGCCCCTGGCTGCCGCGGACGATGTCCTCGCCCGGACCGCCGCTGATCACCGTCACCCACGGATCGCCCGGCGTCTCGTTCGCGAGTTGTTCAATCGTCGCGTCGGACAGATGGGCCTCGATCACGTCGCGGCCCATCAATCCCGAAATCTGGAACTGTTCCACCAGCGGCAAACCGGCGCGGTTGCGCCAGCCCACGTAAATCGATCGGCCGCTGTAATCCACGTTGATCAACTGTCGTCCGGCAATCGCCGTCAGCGGCCCGCCCGACTGACCGGTGGTCAGTCCGAATAGATTCATGGCCGTCGCGTTCAGGTTGGACAGCGTGATCGTTCCAGGCGCTCCCAACCCGTTCGTTTCCAGCCGCAGGAAATCGCCCACGCGCAGCGCCCGCACCGCGTCACTGGGCAGACTCGCCGCCTGCAACGCCGCGTTGATCGCCAGATCGACGGCCGCCACCAGCCCGTCCAGCGTCAACGATTCGTCCGCCACGGTCACGTTGATCGCCTGCTGGTTGACGCCCGTGCCATTGATCGTCACCCGGAACTGCGCCGCCCCGCCCATCGACCCGTCTGCCGGCAACGCCGCGCCGCCGGTGACGAACGCGTCGATGAACGCGTCGGCGGCAATTCCCAACACGTTCGCCGTCGTCGTGTTGGCGTTGGTGACCAGCAATTCCGAAAACTGCCCCAACCCCACCGTCTGCAATCGGATGCGATCGCCCGCACGCACCGCACGCACCGACGTCGACGGCAGCCCCGCTCCGTTCAACGCCGCGGTCAGCGCCGTGTTCACGTCCGTAATCAGGTTGTCGATGTTCAGGTTGGCCGGATCGTTCGGCACGGAAACGGCGAACGATTCCATCGGCACACCCGAACCCGTCAGCGTCACCATGAAGGTCGCCGTCGTCCCGACGCCCAACCGGCCGTTCGCCGGCAGGTTGCGATCGCCCGTGATGGCCACGTCCGTCTCGGTCAGAATGATGTTGTCGTTGAACGGATTGATCTGGGCGCGGGTCTTGTCGCCCTCGACCAGCAGAATATCGACCTCGCGGGCATCGGCCACGTCCGCCTCGGCCTCGTTTCCGAAGAACCCGTCGAAATCATCGCCCAAGACGTGGTAGTTTCCGTCGACGTCCAGCACCAGAATGTCCACGCCGTTGCCGCCGAACGCACGGTCGTTGCCGTCCTGCCCCTCAACCCAGTCCGGATCGCGACCGCCGAACATGGTGTCGTTGCCCGCCCCGCCGTACAGCTGATCCTGGCCGAATCCGCCGTATAGCGTGTCGGCTGATCCGACGAAATCGCCGTCGTCGGTTTCACGGTTCTCGGCCGCCAGCGTGTTACGCGGATAGGTCGGACCTTCCAGGTAGTCGCCGTGCAGATAGTCGTTGTCGTCCCCACCCAGCAGCAGGTCCATCCGCGTATTGCCATACAGGTAATCGCCGCCCGTTCCGCCGCGCAGCTCGTCGCCGATCTTGTCGAATTCCGTCTCCGTCTCGAAACTCGGTGAATACGCGTACAGGTAGTCGAACCCCGCGCCGCCCCACAGTCGCTGACCGGCCTGATCGTTCGGGAACGCACCTCCCAATTGCCCGTGATCGGCGAACTCGAAATCGTCGCCCTCATTGCCGTACAGTTGATCGATGCCCTCGCCGCCCCGCAGTATGTCGCTGTTCAGGCCGCCCAGCAGCACGTCGTCGTCATCGCCTCCGCGCACGCGATCGTCGGCCTCGCCGCCGTCGACGTAATCACGCCCCGCGCCGCCGTACAGGTTGTCCTCGCCCCAGCCGCTGAAAATGAAATCGCCGCCGTGCCCGCCGTGAATCTCGTCCTCACCATCGCCCGTTGGATTGTTGTTGGCATCGAACCGATCGCCGATCCGCGACACGCCCGCGATCGAAACCCCCATGCCCCCCAACGGCACTGTATTCAGGAATCCGTATCGCTCGCGATACGTCGTCGGATTGAACTGTTCGGCCACCTCGAATCCCGGCGGCTCGATGAAATCACCCGCGTCACTGAAAAACTGCCGCCCGAAATCGGCAAGCGCCAGCCACTCGTCCGGCAGGTCGCCGCCCCAGATCACGTCACCGATCGCCGTCGCCGGCAACGGCGCGCCTGCGTCGTCCTGACCCTCGTCATCTCCCCACACCAGATCGTCGCCAAATCCGGCCACCACCATGTCCAGACCGCCGCCGCCATAAACGTCGTCGTCACCCGTGCCCGACAGCACCGCGTCGTTCCCCGGACCGGTGATGCGAACGATGTCCGCCCCTTCGTGGCTGTACACCAGGCTGTTCCCGCCCGTCGCCGCAATCAGAATGTCGTCGTCGCCCGCCTGACCGTAAACCGTGATCGCACCCGTCCCGGCCACGATGTCGATGTCGTCCGGACCGGCCAGCGGCCCGCTAACCCCCTCGGTTCCGGCGGCCGGGGCCGTCGGCACGACGGCGCTGTCGTCGCCGTACACCGTCACCGCGCCGCTGCCGAAATTGCGAACGATCAGATCATCGTCGCCCTCGGCCAAATCGACCGTGATCGGCCCGTTGGCGTGAATCTCGACGTCGTCGCGCATCCCGCCCGCGAGCGGACCGAACTCCCCGTCGCCGAACACGGTAATCGCACCGCTCGCCAGCACCCCGCTCGGCTTCCCGATCACGATGTCGTCCGACCCGTGATCGCCGACCACCTTCACCGGCCCCAAACCCGCCCCGTTCACCGTCACGTCGTCGTCGTGCCCGCCGGCCTGAACCGTGATCATCGTGTTGCCGACGATGTTCACCACGTCCGCGCCCTGCATTCCCAGCGCAATGGCGCCCGCGGTCCCGTCGGCCAATACGTTGATCGCACCCGCACCGCCGCGAATCGTGACGAAATCACCTAATTCCGCGGCGTTCACGTGGATGACGCCCGGCGCGTACAGATCGATATGGTCAACGCCGCCGGTCGCCAGCGCGCCCGACATGGCGTCGCCGAACACATCCACCTGCGTGGCGCTCGTCGGACTGAACATGCTGCCGAGATCAATGTCATCCGCACCGCCGCCGCCGATGATTTCCACATCGCCGGACACGGCGCCCAAAATCGTAACCGTGTCGTTCGCCGGACCGGCATCCACCGTCACGTCGCCGTCGGCCACGATGTCAATATCATCGGCCCCCGCGCTGCCCGGCCCGGCGGCCGGCGCCGGCGCGCCGATCAGGCCCGCGGCGCCGTCACCCAGCACCAGCACGTCGTCCGCCGGCCCCCGAATATCCACCTTGTCGCCGCCTTCGCCCGCGTCCACCATCACCGGACCGGTCGCGAATATGCGGATGTCGTCGTTGGCACCGTTGGCATCGTCCACGCCCTCGGCATCGCCGAACACGTCGATCGCCCCACCGCCCGCCAGGATGTTCCCCGCGCTGCCCAGGTCGATGTCGTCGATGCCCGACCCGCCGATCACGCCGATCTCTCCATCGCCTTCGCCAACAATGGTGACATGATCGTTGCCCGATCCGGCGTCCACGCGAATCCGCCCGTCGGCGTTGATGTTGACCGTCTCGTTGCCCTCGCGGCCGAACACGTCGACGTTGCCCACGCCGCCGGTGATGTTCACCGTGTCGTTCTCGGTCCCGGCGTCGACGAAAATGACGTCCGCCCCGGTCCCCGCGATCAGGATGTCGTCCATCCCCTGCCGGCCATGAACCGTCGCGCTGCCCAGATACGTACGCACCACGTCATTGCCCGGACCCGCATCAACCGTGTCGATCCCCAGGTCGCCGTAGATGAAATCGCCGTGATCGTTCGGGCTGCCCGGCGCCGCCGCGTTCGGATCCTGCACGTCGCCGTAGATGGTGTGATTCTCGCCGATGGTCGCCCCGATCTGCGCGTTCCCCGCGAAAATGCGGTCCTTGCCCCAGCCGCCCACGATCTCGTCGCTGCCCAGCCCGCCGATCAAGCCGGCTTGTTGACCGAACGCCATGCCGTCGTCATTGCCCAGCCCGCCGTCGAGGAAATCGTTGCCCGTCTCGCCGCGCAGCAGATCGCTTCCGTCGCCGCCGAACATGGTGTCGCCGCCATCGGCCCCGACCAGATCGTCGTTGCCGCCGACGCCGTGCATCACGTCAAAACCTTCGTTGCCCAGCAACACGTCGTTGCCCGAACCCGACAAACTCCCCTCGTTGATGACCCAGTCGCCCTCGGCATTCAGCGCGGCCGTTCCGATGTCGCCGATCAGCGCGTCCATCCCCAGGCCGCCCTCGACCGTATCGTTGCCCTCGCCGCCGGACATCAGGTCGTCGTTCTCATCGCCGAGCATGTGATCGACGCCGGCGCCGCCGTCCATCACGTCGTTGCCCCGCCCGCCGAACATCTGGTCATCGCCGGCGCCGCCCAGCAGCATGTCCACGCCGGGGTCGCCGAAAATCATGTCGTTGCCTTCACCGCCCTCGACGTGGTCATCGCCCGTGCCGGCGTTGATGATGTCGGCGCCCTCGCCGCCGAACAGCATGTCGTTCGCCCGGCCGCCGGTCAGCTTGTCGTTCCCGGCGTCGCCGTAGAACACGACCGCGCCCTTCGACGCCGTCAGCGTGTCATTCCCGGCGCCACCGTGAACCTCGACCGGGATTTCCAGCCCGCCCGCGACCACGATGCTGTCGTTGCCCGCGCCGGCGTCGGCGATCATCACCCGCTGCACGCCCGAATACGTCTGCCGCAGCCCGTACGCCTCGACGGTTACGTCGCCGGCGTTGTCGCCCGGCTTCAGAATAAACGACTCCGCCCCGTCGGCCGTGTCGCCGTGTTCGCGCATACCTGCCCGCGAGCCCACGTTGATGTTCAGCGTGCCCATGCCGTCCTTCTCGGCCAGCACTGGCGTGGTATCCGGCCGCGGCAGCGTGAACTCAAAAACGGTGACGTCGATGATGGTCACGTCGAAATTGAATATCAGCAGAATCTCGAGATAGGCCCGCAGGAACGCGTCGATCTTGGCGCTGATGTCAAAAATGTGAATGCCCGCGTCGCCCAGATTGAAATTCTCGATCAGCTCGTTCAGCCGGAACTTCCCGTCGTCGTCCAAATCGTGCAGATTGAAATCGATCGTCCCGCGGATGCCGCCTTCCACGCCCGCCCGGCCGACGGCCACGTTCACTTCCACGCCCGCCGCGATCTCCACGACGAGCTGCACCTCGGGCACGTCCTCGCCCGCGTCGTTCAAATCCTTGATGAAGAACCCCTCGAATATCGCCCCGAAATTGTTGAAATCGCTTTCCGCGAACTGGCGAATGCCGTAGGTGTCGAAACCGAACCCGAAATCGAAGAACGCCCCCACCGACCCCGTCACCTGGGCGCCCAGCGGCCCGATGATCGGGAAATACTGCGAATACTGGAATCCCAATCCGAACTTCGGGAAGTCGTATTCGATCATCGACGGATTGCCGCCCAGCAGAAGCTGGAACATCATCTCCGGATGCTCGAACATCGGGAAGCTGAATCCCACGTTCGCGCCCGCCGGCGTCGGCGTCGTCGGATCGATCCCCATCGCCCCCACGTTGCGGGCCATGTTGAACGCCATGCCCGCCTGCGACATCGGATCAACCTGACCCAGCGGATCCATCACAATCTGATCGATGGGCGACAGACCGCCCATCATGTTCTCGTCCATCGCGTCCGCGCCGCTGACCTGGAAACTGCCCACGTCGAGGAACACGCTCCCGCCCATCGAATCGAAGTTGTCCAGGAAGTCGATCAGCTCGACCACGTCGACAACCGCCTCGATGAACTCGCCCACGTTCTCGAACTCGCTGGCGAAAATCTCGGCGATGTCGATCAGCGTCGTCGGTCCCGCCAGATCTGAAATCAGCGGAATCGGTGTGGTCAGAATCTCCACCACGTCCGCCGCCGGACCGATGATGTCCCCCACCGAATCCACCACCGGCCCCAGTACGTCGCCGACCAGCGTCCCGAAATCCACACGCACGTCACGGAACCAAATCGTAGGCACCTCGTCGAAATCCAGCCCCGTGGCCGTGCTCGCCGACGCAGCCCAGTCCAGATCGAAGAAGAAATCCAATGACGGGAACTGCGCCAGACCCGCGAAACTGGCCGTCCCCTCCAGATTCAAATCCACATTCAGATTCGCAAACGCCTCGAAATCGGCCAGGCCGCTGAACACTTCCGTCAACGGGAATCGTCCGCTGCCCGCGGCCCCGTCGAGATCGATGCCGAACGAAAGCCCGAGCGAACTGGCGTCGTACTGGTCGCCGTCGTCGCCGAACGCGTCTTCGTCATTGATATCCAGTTGCAAGAACAACAACGAACCGGTGGCGTTGAAACCGGGGACGCTCGCCTCCAGGTCCAGCGTGATATCGTCGCCCTCGCCGAACGGATCGAAATTGAAGAACACCCCCTCGTCCAGATTGACGCCGATGCCCAGGTCCAGCTCGAACGACGACTTGAACGAAACCTCGCCCTCGGCCGCCAGACCCAGCCCCGGTAGGCCCACGTCGAAATCGAAACCCGAATCGCTGGGAATCAGTTCCATGTCCGGTTGACCGATCCGCATCCGGAACTCGATCGAATCGCCGTCGTCGATCACCACGATGTCTTCAATGTTGACGCCGGCGCCCGTCCCCGGCGCGTTCAACAGCCAACCCGTGTCGCCCAGCCCGTCGAACAGCGCCTGCCGCATCGCATCCACCGGGTCGAATCCGAACGATTCGCCCGCCGCCCGCGACGCCGCCTCGGCTTCGGTCAGCATCAGGTCGTCCGGGTCCAGCACGCCGATGACCGCGTCGCGCATCACGCCGAAAAAGTCGGACGCCGACTGAAGGTTGTCGCCGATGATCGGCAGCTCGATGCCCTCGAATTCGCCGTCGAGCGCGTCCTCCAGGAACCCCATCAGGCCGATCCAGCCGTCGACCAGCGCCGCCAGGTTGTCGCGCAACGACAGGCTGTCGAGCGCCGAACTGAAATCGGGAACCTGCGTGGTCGTCGTGCCCGCGATGTCCGTCAGATCGCCGATGGTCAGGTTCAACGCGCCGATCGAATTCGTCGCGGTCGGGAAAAACATGGGCAGATTGGCCATGATCTGCGCGTCGAGGTCGATGGTTGCGTCCGAAAAATCGAGGTCCGCGATATCGATCCGGCCGTCGCTGTCGCTGTCGTCCAGACCGATGGTGAATCGCGCCGGCTGATTAATGTTGTTCCGCCGGCCGAGCGCGACCAGACCGTTCTGAATGAAGATGCCCAGCGGTCCCAGCGCCGCGGACATGTCCATGTCCGTGGCTCCCGCGCCCAGCGTCAGCACGATCCCGGTGCTGTCGCGAATGAACGGCGTGGGGCTTAGCGGGTCGGACAAATCAATGCCGAAATCGAGCGCCAGCGCCGCCCCGCCGTTGACCTGCATCAACGCGTCGCCGCCGACGTCGACCAGATTGCCCAATTCGTCGAGCCCGACCAATTCGCCGAGGTCCAGGTTTAGCGGCATCTGCTCCTGAAAACTGCGCATCCACATGAAACCGAAATTCAGCACCGGGCCGCCGCCCGCGGCGCCCGGAACGGCGGCGGCCGGGGTGGCCCCGACCGCGTCAAACGCCACCTCCACCAGATTGGCCGGGATCCCCAACGTTTGCGCCAGGCTCGACGCCAACGTTTGCAGGCTGGACGCCGGATTATCTTCAAACCGCTCGATGTCCTCGGCGAACATGTCCACGAAGTTGATCAGGTCACTGATGCTCGTGTTCAGCAGCGGGAGCTCCAACTGGAAGAACTCATCGAACGCCTCGATGTCGCGGAAGAAATCGAGCAGGCCGCCGTCGCCGGTGAACGCGTGGATGATGTCGGCGATGCCCAGATGTTCGAAACTGGCCAAGTCCTCGAGATTCATCAACATCGGGTCGAAGACGTCCGGCGCGGCCGCGTCCCACACCATCATGATTCGCGGCCCCATCCCCGGCATGACCGACGGCTCGAGGTTCAGAATCTCCGCCTCGATCGGCAGGTTGACCATGAAATGCCCGGTCGGCGTCGGCAGTCCGTTCCCATCGACGATGCCGTCGACATTGCCGTCCTTCACCGCGTCGATCAATTCCGAAAGGAATAGCTCGCCGCTGTCGTTCGGATCATCCAGACCGACGTTGATCTCCACGAACCCCGACGCCCCACCGTTCACCACGCCCAGGTCAACAAACCCGAACCGCGCCGTTGCGTCGATGTCGGCGGCGACCGCGTCGATTCGCCCCTCGAGAAACGCGTCGTCGCGGAAGAACATGCGATCGGCCAGCGACTCCCCGTGCAGCGCCGTGCCCTTGATCAGGAATTCGCCGCCCACCTGTTCGCCGCCCGCCAGCAATCCCAGAACGTAAATCGCAAACGAACTGTTCGCCGCCCGAACCGTGAAATTACTGTTCCCGGTGATGCCCGCCGGATGCACGAGGTCCAGTCCGTTCATGTCGCTGTTGATTCGGGCCATGTTCGGCACGGCCTGGTTGATCCGCGTGATGACCTGCCCGATCGTGGTGACGCCCTCGAGGTTGATGTTGTGTTTGACGCCGTTGCGGAGCGTGATGACCAACTCGTGGCCGCTGGATTTCAAGAATGCGGAATCGGTAAACGACATGTCCTCGAATCCGGCGTTGGCCATCAACGAATTCAGCGTCGTCGCGTTGGTCAGAACGAAACTCGGCGCCAACTCTTCCAGCAGGAATCCGAACGTGAACCCACCGGAAACGGTGGACATGATCGACATGTTGCTCGACGTGCTGAACCCGCCCAGCGCTTCCACCGGGAATTCGTAGTTGAAATTCAGCGGCTTCTGCGCCGCCAGCAGCGTCTCCGCGAACGAAACCTCGAACGTCAACTCGTGCGTCGCCGGGTTGTAGTTGGGCGTGATCGCCCCCGCCGGCGTCGGTTCCAACGCGTTGGACAACAACGTCGCCAGGCTTTGGATCGAGTTGAACGGCAGTCCCGACGCCTGCTGGTTCTGCTGGAACCCCACGCCCGCGCCGGTGTGGGTGATGCGCATGTTGCTGACCTTGCTGGGGTTGCCGATGAACTCGATACGCCCATCGGCGTTGTGGGCCTCCAACATGCCGCGGAAGTCGTTGTCGCTGTCCTGGGCAAACAGCTGATTCAACTTCGTCGTGATCTGGGCGTTGATCGCCGCCACCAGCGCGTCGGCGTTGGCGAAATTCCCGGACAGCGCGATGGCCACGTTTTGCTCGTCGTTGATCCGCACGGTCAGCGTGGTGATGACGCTGCCGGTCGGTGCGTTGTTGTTGGCGGTCAGGCGGATGGACTGCAATTCCTCGGTGAAGGCTTCGGTAATGACCCCTCCCAGGTTCAGCGCCGACAGGTCCACACCCGACAGAAACGGCAAATCGAGTCCAAACACCTCGCTCGAACCGAAATTGTCGAACCAGTTGGCCAGTTGGTTAAACGCGCTGATCACCGCCGCCGGGGTGGCCACGTCGAAACTCAGGAACTGGTCCAGATTGGTCACGTCGTAATCGAACGATGGCCCGGTCCCGACGCCGAACAGGTCGGACACGGTCAGGTCCACCCGCGGCGATCCGGAAACCGAAAACAAGTTGCCAATGCCCCCGGTCAATTGCAGCGGAAACTCCGCTGCGATGCCCGACGTCGGATCGACGTTCAAGTCGGCCAGCGTGGCGATCGGCGTGTTCTGAAGTTGTGACAGCGTCTGACGCTGTCCGTTGGCGATGTCGATGTCCAGCCCCGCGTGGAAATCGATCGATCCGTTGACCACGGACATGCCCAGGAACCCCAGCGTGGCCTGCGCATTCAAGGTTGGCGCGCTCGCGTCGATCGCCACAGTGAAATTCGGAATCTGTGCGAAAAACGCCGACGTATCCAGATCAACGCCGAACGTCACGTCCAGCACCAGGTCGGTGCTGATGTTCATGTTGGGCAAATCCAGCCCCAGCGCCAGATCGCCGCCACCCAGCTCAATCGGCTCGCGCGTCGCCAGATCGACCGATTGATTGGTCAATGATTCGTCGATGCGGACCGGAACGGTGGCCGACAGCTCGTTGTTGCTGCCGTTGAAATTCACCGTCCAGCCCATGCCCTCGAAAAACGACTCGAACGCCGCGACATCGGGGTCCTTGTTCTCCGCGAAGAACGTGGCGATCTCGTTGATCACGTCCTCCTGAAACACATTGAACGCCGGCAGCCGCTCCAACATGCTCCCGCCCACCAGCGGCAGCGGGGCCATGTAGGCGTCCTGCACCCCGACCGATTCCAGCACCGATCGGATGGCCAGCATCCCATTTCCGAAGGCCGTCGCGTCGCCCCCGTCGATCACCATGCCGGCCGCGCTGGCCCTGAAATGGTCCGGTCTCTCCACCGGAATTGGCGTGCCGCTCAACAGCACCCGCGGCTCCAGCGGTTCAAAACGAAAGCCCCCGTCGCGTACCCTCGGCTTGGACTTGCGCACTTCGTCACTCCTTGACCAGGCGAATACAACGCTACCCCGATGAATTTTCGCAATGCCGGGTTGTAGTCCCCTCGCGCGCGGAACTTTCCCCTGCCCGACGCATACCCCGACCCCGTTTCGGACGCCTCAATATATAGAATCCGCCGACCCGATGCTACCCCGAATTCACGGTTTCTCGTCGATTCGGGCCGGGCCACGACCGATTCGCGCGTATACGGTGCGAAATGCCACCCATCAAAAATGCGAAGCCCCAGGCGCTTAATGGCCCATTCGCGGCCGCCGGCGACGATTCGGGATTCCCCGGGGCAAGCGATCGCCCGCAGAAACCCGCGGTTCGCCCCTCTCGATTTCACCGATTGGGCAGGCTATGCTGTAATCGCGGGTGAATCGGCCGGGGTAGCGTCAGCATGGTCGCGACGCTCGGCGGAACGATGGCATGATAATTAAAGAAAGACGGTAAACGGAATGGCTGACTCGAAACGGACGGAAAACGCCGATTCCAAGCGCGGCGAAAACGCGGAAATGCAGGTCGAACAACAAGCGCAGGAACAGACCGGTCAGCGGCAGGTCCGCCTCCGCATCGATCAGCGCGACGTGCGTACCACGTACGCCAACGGCTTCCGCACCCAGTTTACGGCCGAGGAGGTCATCATCGATTTCGGCGTCAACCTCGTCGAGCAGGCCACCACCCCCCAAAAAAGCGACGCCACCATCAACTGCGTGTTTTCCGTCGGCGATCGCGTGGTCATGAATTACTACTCCGCTAAGCGGTTGGCCATTTCACTCGGACAGCAGATCCGGCGTTACGAGGAGCAGTTCGGCCCGTTGGAGTTGAACGTGGCCAAGCGCCGAAAATAATATGGATCGCCGTTGATCCCCTCCGAAAGTTGCAACCTTGGAGCGTGTCGCTAGACCAACGTCCGTCGGCGAGTCGGGACCGTCGGTCTCATTCGAACAACTGGCCCATTTTGAAGGCCCGCCGGACGAGTTTCTCGATCATCTGCTCGCGGGGCAATGCTCCCTCGCCGATGCCGAACGCGGCGCCATTCTGCGCATCAACCCCGACGGCGCGGTTCAACCGTTGGCCGTCCACCCCCGATTGCCCCGGTCGGCGACCACCGCCGTGTGGCTGGCGATGGCCGCCGAATCCGCGCGGCGTTTGATTTCGTCCGACGCCGGCACGAGCGTGCTGCCGCTGCGCGAAGGCGAGTCGGACAACCCGAATGCCCTGCAGCGTCATCTGCTGACGCTTCCCATCCGCAGCACGTCCGCGGTCCGGGGCGCGGCCGCTTTCGTCATCGCCATTGACCCCCGGGCGCCGGCTTCCGAACTTCCCGCCCGCCGCGAACGACTCGAATTGTCGATGCAGTTGCTCAGCCTCTACGAAATGCGGCTGACGCTCGACGCCCGCGAAACCGACCTGCGGCACATGAAAGTCGCCCTGGAAGTCTCGGCCGCGGTAAATGCCCACGACCGCTTCGTGAGCGCGGCGATGGCATTGTGCAACGAGGTCGCCTCGCGCTGGCACGGGCAGCGCGTCGGGCTGGGCTTTCTGAAGGGGCGGTATGTCGTGTTGCGGGCGATGAGCCACACCGAGAGATTCGATCGCCGCATGCAGTTGATTCAGGACCTCGAGGCCGCCATGGAGGAATCGCTCGATCAGGACGTCGAGGTGCTCCATCCGCCCGATGCGTCGGCCGGTTACGTCTCCCGTGCGACCGGGAACTTTTCCCAACGGCACGGCCCGGTCGCGGTGGTCAGCGTTCCCATTCGCGGGCCGTCCCTGATCGGCGCCTCCGCGGGTGAAGATTCTGCCGAGCCGCGCGCCGTGCTGACAATCGACCGCCCCATCGACGACCCATTCGACGCGGCGCAGATTCGCACGCTTCGCCTGGCCTGCGACTTGTGCGCCACCCGGCTCGTCGACCTATACCAACGAGACCGTTGGTTCGGCGCCCGGGCCGCCGCGAGCGCCCGCCGGGGACTGGCCACGCTGATTGGGCCGACGCACACCTGGGCCAAGTTGTTGTCGCTCCTGGGATTCGCGGCGATTCTGTTTCTGGCGTTTGCCCGCGGCCATTACCGCGCCGAGGGTTCGTTTGTCATCGAACCGACCCGTCGCCAGATCGTTTCGGCCCCGTTTGACGGCTATCTCGAAAGCGTGCACGTGAAGATCGGCGACCCGGTTCAGGCCGACGTGACGGTTCTTGCGGATTTCGAGACGGCCGAGTTGCGATTGCAGTTGGCGTCGGCCCGCGCCGAGGCGACCGCGGAACGCAAGCGCGCGGCGCTCGCCCGCCGGCAGGGCAAGGAAGCCGAGGCCCAGATCGCCGACGCCGACGCCGCCCGGATCGACGCGCAAATCGATCTTCTCGAACATACCATCGGTCAGGCGGCAATCCGATCGGCTACCAGCGGCGTGGTCGTGGTCGGCGATCTCGAACGCCGTCTGGGCGCGCCGTTCAAGACCGGAGACCTTCTCTTTGAAGTGACGTCTTTGGAGGATCTTCGGGCGGAGATCGCCGTCCCCGAGGACCAGATTTCCGACGTTCGCGTTGCGCAGACCGGGCAACTTGCCACTGCGTCGTTCCCCGGCGACTTCCTGCCGTTCGTGGTGGAACACATCAATCCAGTGGCCGAGGTGTTGCAGGACCAGAATGTCTTCAAGGTCCGCGTCCGTCTCGACGAGTCGCGACCCTGGCTCCGTCCGGGTATGGCCGGAACGGGCAAGATCGACGTGGATCGGCGCAGTTACTTGTGGATCTGGACCCGGCGGTTCGTCAACTGGGTGCGTATGAAGCTTTGGATTTAATGCAGATGAATCACCGCAGAGACGCAGAGAGCGCGGAGAAGATATGAAGAGTTAGCTCTTGGCAGCGCAATAACTCACTCTCCTGGTCAATAGTATGGAAGACGCCGAGTTGATCTGTTTGCACCACTGTGATTTCCACGACCTCTTTCCTCGGCGCCCTCTGCGCCTCCGCGGTGAATCTTTTGGAACTGTCGCCGCCAAGACTGGGTCGATGATATGCCGACATTAAGAACCACGTTCAGCGAATCCTGGCACAAGGTCGCGGCTTTGACCCCGCGACTGCGAACGACGGTGCACATCTATCGCCAGCAATACCGCGGCGAAACGTGGCACGTGGCCCGCGACACGGCCAATAACCAACATTTCCGCCTCAACGATCCCGGCTATCGATTCGTCGCCCTGTTGGACGGCCGCCGGTCGGTTGCCGACGCGTGGAACCTCTGCAACGAGGCTCTCGGCGACAAAGCCCCAACGCAAAACGAAGTCATTCAATTGTTGGGACAATTGAACGCCGCGAACCTCCTTCACGGCGAACTGCCGATCGACGCGGGAATGCTCTTCCGCCGGTATCGCACCCGAGTGCGTCGGGAGATTCAGGGACGACTGTCGAGCATTCTCTTCGCCCGGATTCCACTTCTGGATCCCAATCATTTTCTAGGTCGCTGGGTCTGGCTCTTCGGGCGCCTGTTTACGCCCCTCGGCGCCATGGCCGTCGCCGTAGTGTTGATTGTCGCATTGGCCACTCTTGCCTCCCACCAAAGCGCGCTCTACAGCGGTACTTCCGCCGTCCTCAGCCAGGACAATCTGCCGTGGCTGTATCTCTGCTTCGTTCTGACGAAAGTGCTGCACGAATTCGGACACGGATTCGCCTGCAAGCGATTCGGCCGGCGAAACGGATCCGGCGGCGACGTGCATGAAATGGGAGTGATGCTGCTGGTCTTCACGCCGGTACCTTATGTGGACGCATCGAGCGCGTGGACGTTTCGCAGCAAGTGGCAGCGCATCGCCGTCGGTGCAGCCGGCATGTGTGTTGAATTTTTGCTGGCCGGCACGGCTGCCATTGTCTGGGCCAACACTTCCGATGGCACACTCACGCACGCTCTTTCCTATAATGTGTTGTTCATCTCGGGTGTTTCGACGTTTCTGTTCAATGCGAATCCACTTTTGCGTTACGATGGGTATTATATCCTGTCGGACCTTCTGGAGATCCCGAACCTCGCCCTGCGGAGCCGGCAGTATCTCTATTATCTGGTCAAGCGCCACGCCTGGGGCGTGAAGGGCGCCATCAATCCCGGCGGAGGCGGCGAACGTTACTGGCTCTTTTCCTATGCCGTCGCATCCACGGTCTACCGGGTCTTTATCGGCGTCTTCATCATACTGTTCATTGCCGACAAGCTTTTCTTCGTCGGGGCGCTGCTCGCGGTGGGCGCGATCGTGACTTGGGTGCTTGTGCCGCTGGTCACGCTGGTGCGCTATTTGGCCACCAGCGGCGAACTGTCCCGCGTCCGCCGTCGGGCCATTAACAGCACGGCAATTGCCTTCGGCGTCTCACTGATCTTTATCTGTCTTGTCCCGGCGCCCGACCATCTCCGCGCCGACGGCATCGTCGAGCCGCGGCGGATGGCATTTGTCTATGCCGGCGCCGATGGGTTCATCCGAAGTGCCGCAGCGTCCGGAGCGTCGGTCCGCCAGACGGAGACTCTGCTCGTCGAGACCGAGAACCGTCAATTGGCCGCGGCTTTGGACGCCCTTGCAGCTGACAAACGCCGGACCGAGGTCCGCCGGAAATGGGCTTTGCGCGACAGCGAGGTGGCCGCTTTGCAGGTCTTTAACGAGCAGAACGCGGCATTGGATGACCAGATCAGGCGGCGGGAAGACGATCTGACTTCGCTCCGCGTCTTTCCGCCGTTCGACGGCACATGGATTTCACCGGAAATCCGCGACTTGATCGGCGTCTATGTCCGCCAGGGCGACCCGCTGGGCATGGTTGCCGACGTGACCGACTATCGCATACGCGCGACGGCCGATCAATATGCGGCCGCCCTACTGATGACCGACGCAAGCGGCCGGGTCGAAATCCGCGGCCGCTCACGGCCCGATATTCAATGGCGGGGGACGGTCGCCGAGATTTATCCCGCAGGTCAACACCAACTGCCGTCGCAGTCGCTCAGCGTACTGGCCGGCGGAAATGTGGAAGTGTCCGCCGACGATCCCACCGGGCGCAAATCGGCCGACCCATTCTTCGAAATACGCATCGACGTCGACGGCACCCAGTCGCTTTTCACCGGTCAGCGCGTCGTCGTCCGGTTCGACCTGCCGGCCAAGCCGCTGGCGCTGCAATGGTGGCGATCGATCGAACAATTGATTCAGAAACGATTCCGGGTCTGACCATGCCCCAGGTTTCCCCCACTGTCGTGACGCCTGCGGTCGTTCCCAGCCTCTCCTGGCGAAGTCTGTCGAAACCTGCGCGGCCGCGGCGTTTACCGGCAGGTCTTGATGCGGGATGGGACCGTTTGCACGGGGTCTTCCGACGGGTGGAGCGGCGGTCGCGGCTCTTTCTGCGGCGGGCCGACGATGTTCTTGCAAGGGAGCGCGAAATCGGGGATCTGTCCGACGCGCCCTTGCAGAGCGCCGCGGGGCAATTGGCCGAACGATTTCGCCGCCGGCGCGAGTCGCCCGTTGATCTGGATCGCGCCTTGGCGATTCTGCGCGAGGTCGCGTTCCGCAAGCTCGGCGAGCGTCCCTACCGCGAACAGATCGCCGGGGCGCTGGCCTGCGACGCCGGCTGCATTTGCGAAATGGCCACCGGCGAAGGCAAGACGCTGGTCGCGGCCATTGCGGCCACTCTGGCCGGCTGGCGCGGCCGGGGCTGCCATGTGGTGACGGTCAATGATTATCTCGCCGGGCGCGACGCCGAATGGATGGGAAACCTGTTTCGATTCTGCGGACTTTCCGTCGGGTTCATTCAAAACGAGACGCCGCCGGTCGGACGCCGCCTCGCCTACGCCGCGGACATCACTTATGCAACGAACAAGGAGGTGACCGCGGACTATCTGCGCGACCGACTGGTCCTTGGCGGTCGCCGCAACCTGCCGGAAGTGTTGTTGGACGGGATGGCCGGTCGTTTTGACGCCCAGGCCCATCTCGTGCAGCGCGGTCTGCACTGTGCGATCGTCGACGAGGCCGATTCGGTGCTGCTGGACGAGGCCGTCACGCCGCTGATCATCTCCGGCGAGGCGCCCAACGCCGAGCAGGTGCAGTGTTACGCGGAGGCGGCGGCAATCGCGGGTCGGCTGAAACCGGTCGAACATTACGCCGTCAATCGCCGCTATAACGAGATCACCATGACCGACGTTGGCCGCGACGGGCTGGCCCGGGAAGTGGCGTCGTTGGGCGGCGTCTGGCGTTCGATGCGGCGGGCCGAGGAACTGGTGACGCAGGCGTTGTCCGCCCGGGAATTTTTCCACCGCGACATGCAATACGTCGTTGCCGATGGCAAAATCGTCATCGTCGATGAATCCACCGGCCGGACCATGCCCGACCGCACCTGGCGCGACGGATTGCATCAGGCCATCGAGGCTCGCGAGGGCGTGACCATCAATCCGCCCAAGACGACGCACGCCCGGGTCAGTTTTCAACGGTTCTTTCGTATGTACGACAAGCTGTCGGGTCTGACGGGCACGGCCGTCGAGGGTCGCGGCGAATTCTGGCGGGTCTATGGTTTGCCGGTGACGGTGATCCCCACGCATCGGCCGGTTCTACGCCGGCGGCATCCCGACCGTTGCTACGCGACCGGGGCCGCGAAATGGCGCGCCGTCGTCGAGGATGTGCGTCGGGTGTACGACGAGGGGCGGCCGGTTCTGATCGGCACACGGAGCGTCAAGGACAGCGAACACGTCAGCTCGATGCTGTCGGCCGCGGGCCTTGAACACCGCGTGTTGAACGCCGTTCGCCATGCCGAGGAGGCGCAAATCGTCGCCGAGGCCGGTCAACCGGGCGCCATCACGGTGGCCACCAACATGGCCGGTCGTGGAACCGACATCAAATTGGGGCGCGGCGTCGCGGAACTGGGCGGGTTGCACGTCATCGCCACCGAACGCCACGCGGCCGGGCGCATCGACCGTCAGTTGTTCGGCCGGGCGGCGCGGCAGGGCGACCCGGGATCGGCCATCGCCATGGTCAGCCTCGACGATGAATTGATCGCCCGTTACGCGCCCGTCGGGCTGCGGATTCTGCGGAAGGTGGCGACGGACAATCCCGAGGGGTTTTCGAACCGATCGGCGCGCGGCGTATTCGATCGCGCGCAACGCCGCGCCCAGCGCATCGCGTTCGCGCAGCGCCGGGCCGGCCTTCAAACCGACGACTGGCTTGATGAATTCCTGGGATTCGCAGGGGACCGGTTCTGAACATCATGCGACGTCCACGGTGAAATCAAAACCCCGGACGCGAGTCCGGGACCGAATCGAATGCGGCGTTTCAACGCAATCTTCGATACGCCCTCGTCGGCCACCATCAATCGCTGATTTTGCGGCGGGAATAGGCTCGCCGAGATCTTCCGGTCAGCCCGTGGAGTGTTGGTTGGCGTTCGGCGATACCGGCTGCGCGGATGTTGCGTCGGATGCGGATGCCTTGACCGGGGACGCTCCAGGAACGACGAAATTCGTTCCGCATTTGCCGCAGCGGATCTTCTTGCCGCGCACCTTGTCCGGCACCGTCAGAATCGCGCGGCACACCAGGTTTGGACACAACAACGTGATTGTCTTGGCCACTTCGTTCGCCTCCGTCGTCGCGACGTACGCCCGCTGGCGGGAAGTCGCATGGCGATTACCGCGTCGTCAGCCGCAGCCGCGCCGGCGACACGCTGTCCGGCACGGCACATGTTCAGATTGTATTGATATCGTATCAAACGCGACCGCCAATCACGTCCGGTAACACCTTTCCGTTGTAAACTAACGTCAGCGCCCCGCCCGGCCACCGCCATCAGACGCCGCAACCCACTGGATATGGTCAGGCCACCACGTGCGAAACGTCGCCGTTGACGGGGCACCCCACATCGGAATGGATCGCAAATCGTTCAGGCCGATTCCCGCGCCCGCTTGGCCCGGGGGTTGAACAGCTTCTGCGTGCCGTTGACCACGCCCTCGCCCACCACCCACTTGCCGGATTTGGCGTGGTCCACCAGCTCGTACATGGCCGGGATCATGAATTCTTCCATGACCGCGCGCAACGCCCGCGCCCCCGTGTCGCGTTCCATGGCTTTTTCCGCGATGCGGCGCAGCGCCGACCTCGTGAACTCCAGCATGCAACCCTCGAACTCGAAAAACTTCTGGTACTGCCGCACCAGCGCGTTCTTTGGCTCGGTCAGAATGCGGATCATGGCCGACTCGTCCAGCGGGTTCAACGTAGCCACGATGGGCAACCGGCCGACGAATTCCGGGATCATCCCGTAGTGGATCAGATCATCCGGGGTGATTCGGTCCAGCAGTTCGGCATCTTCCTGCGTCCGCGTCTGCGTATCCCCTTCGTTGGCAAACCCGATGCTCGCCTTGCCCACCCGCCGCCGGATGATCTCCACGATGCCGGTGAACGTCCCCCCGCAGATGAACAGGATGTTGGTCGTGTCCATCTGGATGTACTGTTGCTCGGGATGTTTGCGTCCGCCCTGCGGCGGCACGTTTGAAATCGTCCCCTCCAGCATCTTCAACAACGCCTGCTGCACGCCCTCGCCCGAAACATCCCGCGTGATGCTGACGTTTTGCGTGGTCCGCCCGATCTTGTCGATCTCGTCGATGTAGATGATGCCCCGCTGGGCCAGTTCCAGATCGTATTCGGCCGCCTGCAGCAACCGCAGCAGCACGTTTTCGACGTCCTCACCGACGTAACCGGCCTCGGTCAGCGTCGTCGCGTCGGCAATGGCGAACGGCACGTTCAGGATGCGCGACAGCGTCCGGGCGATCAGCGTCTTGCCCGATCCCGTCGGGCCGACCATCAACACGTTCGATTTATCCAGTTCGACATCGTCCGATCCGGCGTCGCGATGGGCCAGCCGCTTGTAATGGTTGTGTACGGCGACGGACAACGCCAGCTTCGCCCGTTCCTGGCCGACGACGTATTGATCGAGGAATGCCTTGATCTGTTTGGGTGCCGGCGTCCCGCCGACCAGCGTGCGGGCCGTGCTTGTTTTGCGGATTTCCTGGCGAATGATGTTCTGGCACAGCTCGACGCAGGACTTGCAGATATAGACGTTGCGAGGCCCCTCCACCATCGGCCCGGCGTCGCGCTGCGTCTTGCCGCAAAAACTGCACGTGGTTGTGCGCCCGCCGCGCCCGCCGCTGCTGGTACTGCTTCCGCCGCCATTGATCCGTTGGGTCATGATCCGCCCACTTCCGCGGCCACCTCGCCGCCGTCCCACCTGTCGTTATCGTCACCCGGCGTCCGGCCGCTCCAGCCGTTCAATCGGCCCCGCCGCCATCCCCGCACGAACCGCCGTCCGACGCTGCATCTCCACCGTCGCTGCCGAACGCGGCACCGCCGTCGTCGACAGAACCGCCGCCATCCCATCCGATGAACGGTACGCCGCCGTCACCCAAATCGGACCGAAGTTTCGCGCCGGCCGCCGAGGCGCGGGCGCCTCGCAAACCGCCCGACGATCGGACGCCCGCGACCGTCCGCGCGCGCAACCGTTCGTACTCCTGAATCGTGATTTCACCCGTATCGCGCAGTTGATTCAGGTCGTGCAACGTCCACGCGCTCGACGACGAATCCCGGGCGTCCACCATCCACCGCTTGACCAGCACGATGGCCGCGATCAGCGCGACGAACATCGCCGCCATCACGCTTGCCCAAAACACAATGGCGCCGGTGCCCGGGTTCAACGGCCGTTCTCGGTTCGGCGACTCGTCGGTCCGCGGCCTCGCCAACCCCACACGGGCGTTCGCGCCGCTCCGCTCGATCCTAGCCGCCCCCGCGAACTGAATCAACGCGGCGCCGGTGTTCCGGAATCGTTCTGGTGCACGACGGACAGCAGAAACCACCGCGTCCGCGCCGATCCGGTCGAACTGGGCTGACGCGTGAAATACACCTCCCACTCCGTTCCGTCGTTCATCCGCAACCGGTAGCAGTGCCTTCGCAAGTAGATTTGGCCGTCCGCCGGTCCGCCCGTGCGTTGCGATTCCTTCCATCGGGCGACGCACGACTCGATCGTGTACGTCCGATCGCGCCACACGAACGCGTTCGGCAACCCCGGCTCGCCGCGCCCCATCGCCGACGTGTCGAACCCGCCGCCCGCGGGCCGGATCGCCTCGCTGACGAACTCGCTGCACCGGTCGTTCGACGCTTCCGATTTCGACATCTTGAACCTGAATCACCGAATCTCGAACCGTCGCGCGTTCCGATCAGAACCCGCCACGCAAGTGGCGTGCCGCCGGCCAATCACGTTCACACACCCATTCATCCCTGTACGGCCGTTGGGTGGCACTGGCAAGCGTACTGGCTTGCCAGTGCTTCCGCCTCATCTGCGATCGGCGGGGCTTCTCAATCAGTCTTGGGAACACACGGCTGTCGTGCACATCGACCCGATGACCAGACAAATGCCCCCGTCCCGACGCAATCGCCGGGACAGGGGCCAAGTTTCATATCACAGCGAAACGCCGAACGCTACCGTTGCCGAACGCGCGTCCGGGCTTCCTTGCCGTCGGACGGCTTGTCCCGTTCGGATTTCTCGTGGATCAACCCCTGCCGTCGCAGTTGATTCACATCAAACCCCCGCGACAACGCGTAGTCCGGCGTCAACCGAATGCCGACCTTGCTCCTGATGTCGTACCGCCGACCGTTGTGCGTGATCGCCATCGCGGTCTGCGTCGGCACCAGGTCGCTGCCGACTTCCGTGACCGTGAACTGCACGGCCGCCACCTCGTCATCGACCTCGGTGCCCAGGTTCTCGTGATCGGCCACGAATCCTTCCGGCGGCGCCACACTCACGTTGACGCCCCAGTCGCCGACGGCCTCGAACCCGAACGGGTATTCCTGTTCCGGTTCGTCCCAGATCATCATGTCCGGTTCGGCCACCAGCAGGTCCGATCCCGTGAAGTGCCAGCATTTGGCAGCCAGTTTCTTGCCCCGCGGCGTCACCAGCAGCCGCAACCGTACGTCTTCCGTTTCACCGCAGGTCACGTTCCGGGCCGGATGCCCGATGAAATGGTCGAATTCGCCGTTATCGTCGAGGTCCAGACGCGCCACCACCAAATAATGCCCCGGCGGCACGTCCATCTCCACGATGCCGTTCGCACCCGTCACGCCCTGATTCACCACCGGCGACTCTTCACAGTCGTCGAACAGGTGCCGCCACCAGTGCCACCCGTGCCACCACCCCAGGTGATGACCGCAGAACTCGTGCGCGTGACGATTGAACACCACCACCTCCGCGCCCACGATCGGCACCAGCGTGACCACCGGATGGTGCCCGATCGAAAACCGCATTTCGTGCACCCGCACCCGCAGCTTGGCGCCATACTTCACGGCCACGTCCAGCGAGTCGCTGGTGTCATTCCCGCAATCATCGCTCGCCGTGATGGTCACCGTCGTCGTTTCACCCGCGTCCAGCGCCGCCGGCGCGTCCGACGTAATCGTCACGTCGTCGTCGCAATCGTCCACCGCCGTCGCCGGCGGCAACGACACCGGCTCGTCGCCCGAACAATTCACGTCCACGATCGTCACCGGCGACGTGTCCACGGTCAGCACCGGCCCGTCGTCGTCCGTCACGGTGATCGCCTGGTTGCACGACGCCGCGTTTCCGCAGGCGTCCGTCGCCGTCCATGTCCGCGTAATCACGAACTCGTCGTCGCACGCACCCGGCGTGGTCGCATCCGCATGGGACACCGCCGGCGCCGCGTCGCACACGTCGTCCGCCGTAGCCGATCCCGTCGTTCCCGGATCGGCCGGCGAATCGCACGCCACGGTCACGTCGACCGGACACGAAACCGTCGGCGCAACGATGTCGATGACCGTGATCGTCTGGTCGCACGACGCGGCGTTTCCACACGCATCCGTCGCCGTCCAGGTGCGCGTAATGACGTACGCATCGGCGCACGACCCGGCCGTCACCACGTCGGCATGCGCCACCATCGCCGCCGCATCGCAAGCGTCGCCCGCCGTGGCCGATCCCGTCGTCCCCGGATCGACCGGCGAATCGCACGCCATGGTCACGTCGGCCGGACACGTGATCGTCGGCGCAATCGTATCGTTCACCGAAATCGTCTGGTCGCACGTGATCGACCCGCCCGACCCATCGTCCGCGCTCCACGTCCGTGTGATCGTTTCCGTCACCCCGCAACCCGCCGCCGAAACGTCCGACGACGTCACCGGAATCGACGCCCCGGTGCAACCGTCCGCGGCCGTCGCCGTGCCGTTCGACGCCACCGTCGTTTGCTCCGGACATTCGAGCACGGCGTCGGCCGGGCAGGTGATCGTCGCCGTCCCGCCGCCGCCCGCGGCGACGTGGGCGACGTAAATCCCGCCCGCGAAATTGCTGAACGAAACGAAAAACGCCACGTCGTTCCCGTTGTTTAGCGACCGCAGGTGGCCGCGCCGGGTATTGACGCCCGTGTGAATTGCAAACCGCCGGTCGCCCGACGTGCCGAACGTACCGCTCAAGTCGGCCGATGCCGTTAAATCGTCGGCGATGCGGCTGAACGACCCGTCGCAGCCACTGTAAAAATACAACCCGAACAACGTCGCCGAACCGTCCGCGCCCGCGCCAGCCAACGCGATGTTCCCGTCATCGTTGATCGGCGGGCCGTCGAACAGCGGCTGAAACGATTGCAACACCGCGGGCGCGACGCGCCCCGGCGGCGGATCGTCGAACGTGTTGATCAGCAACGTCGGCGGCCCGTTCGCGACGCTCGTCGCGTGCATCCCCCCGTTGTTCGCGATCGGATCGGCGTCCAACGCCAGGAATCCCATCTCGCCCGACGCATTGATCGACGCGGACTGAATATCCGCGAACAGCACGCCCGTCTTGCCCGGCACCGCAAACGTCGTATCCACCACCCGGCTCAACGGCCCGCCCGTCACCGTCCCCGCGTACAGCCCGTTCAGCGCCGTCGGCGAACTTCCGAACTTGTGCCGGAACACCACCGTCCCCGCGTCGTTCACGTCCGCCCGGGCCCACAAATCCGCGAACGTCAGAACGGTCCCCGGGGCCGCGCCCCCCTTGATCGCCACCGTTTTCGGCAATGAAGTGCCGGCCACCGGCACCGCGAAAATCCCGCGGAACCGTGACGCCGACGGCGTCGACGCGATCCCCCCCTCGAACACCACGAAACCCGCGCCGTTGATCGCCGCCTCGTCCTTCACCTCCTGAAACGGCACCGCCTGATCCACCGGCAGCATCGTCCCGGTGTTGTCCACCAGCCGCACCGGCGTCCCGCCGGCCACGCTCGTGCCATACAAACCGCCCGATTCAAACGGAAACCCAGTGCGGTCAAACCGGCCGAAAAATACCACTTCGCCCGCGTCGTTCGCGGAGATCATCAGCCGATCGATCCCCGAAAACGAAAACCCCTTGAACAGCGACGCCGGAAATCCGGGCACCGCGTCCGTGGTGTCCACGATCTTCACCATCGCCCCACCAGTGGTCGTCGTCGCGTAAAACCCCTCACCGCCGCCGCCCGGACCCGCCCATCCGGCGAAAAACAGCACGTCCCCCGAATTCGTCACGATCGGATCCTTGAACGATCCGAAATTCGTCCCCGCCGGCTGGCCCGGCACCGCGAACGTCGGCACGCCCGACGTCTGCGTCGTGTCCACCAGCACGTCCAGCGCCTCCCCCGGCCGCTGCACATACAATCCCGCCGCGCTGTTCGACCCGCCCGACGCCTGACTGTTCCCGCGGAACACGACGACTCCCCCGTCGTTAATCGACGGAATCCCGAACAACCGCACGAATCCCACGCCGCTGCGCCCCGGCGGCGTGTCGCCTTCGCGCGCAATCCGATCAAACGTGACCGCGCCCCGCGCGGACACCCCCATCACCAAGGTCGCGATCGCAAGGGTGGCAATAGACCGCATGTTCCTCCTCCTTCTTTTGAAATGTCAGAAGCCCGACTGACCCGACCGTTACATGACAACCGGTGGCATTGGTCCACCGGAAAAACGCACGACCGGTGATAACGTCCGACGGAGTGCCCGCCCTCGTCAGTGACACGCATTGTCGCACATCACAGGTTGTGATTCAAGTTAATTTTCTTGTCGGTGGCACGTATTGTCGCACTCCACGGGTTGGGATTCAAGCCACTTTTCTTGCCCGATCACTTTTTGAACCACGTCACCGTATTTCCCTGAACGCGGAATCCCGGGCGACACAGGCTCATCGTTTATCCGCCGAGTTGGCGAATCGCCCATGCAGCGTCGGAAACCGGCCTGTTTCACCCCGTTTGCCTGTTCGGTGACCCGCCCGCGACCGTGGAGGAAGCGTGAAGGGAGCGGTCCGCGACGACCTGCAGGTTTAAGTGAATCGGTGCATCAGTTGGTTAGCGTGGCGGGTTCGGATCCGCTGTTCAGGCTCGCCCTGCGGGGCGCGACGTCGAACGAGCGCTCTCATATTAGGGAAGTCGTCCTGACGACGGCGAATGCGATGGGTCCCCCGCGTCACGCCACCGGTCCCGCGTTGCGGATCGCGGGCCCGGCGTTGGGGAACTTCTCGAAGTTCTTGCGGAACAAACCGGCCAATTCGCGGGCCTTGGCGTCGTATCGTCCGCCGTCGGACCATGTCTCCCGCGGGTGCAGCACGGTCGGGGGGACGTTCAGGCAGACGTTGGGGATTTGCAGGCCGAAAAACGGCTCCCGTTCGAACGACCCGTCCGTCAACGCCCCGGACAGCGCCGCGGTCACCATCGAACGGGTGTGGTGGATGTTCATCCGCTTGCCCACGCCATACCCGCCGCCGCTCCATCCGGTGTTGATCAGCCAGCAGGTCGCCCGATGCTTGGCCAGTTTTTCACCCAGCATTTTCGCGTACGTCGTCGCCGGTAACGGCATGAACGGCGCGCCGAAACACGTGCTGAACGTCGCCTGCGGTTCCGTCACCCCCGCCTCCGTCCCCGCCACCTTGGCGGTGTACCCGCTCATGAAATGGTACATCGCCTGTTCGGGCGTCAGGCGCGACATGGGCGGCAGGACCCCGAACGCGTCGCACGTCAGGAACACCACGTTTTTCGGATGATCCGCCACGCTGGGGATCAACGCATTGTCGATGAACGACAGCGGATACGCCGCCCGCGTGTTTTCCGTGATGGCGGCCGACTCGAAATCGACCCGCCCGGCCTCGTCCATCACCACGTTTTCGACCACGGCCCCGCGCCGGATCGCCTGGTAAATCTGCGGCTCGAATTCCCGCGACAGCTTGATGCACTTCGCGTAGCAGCCGCCCTCTATGTTGAACACCCCGCGATCCGACCAGCCGTGTTCGTCGTCGCCGATCAGCCGGCGTTGCGGATCGGCCGACAGCGTGGTCTTGCCCGTTCCGCTTAAACCGAAGAACAGCGCCACGTCGCCCGCCGCCCCCACGTTGCCCGAGCAGTGCATGCTGAAAACGCCCCGCTTGGGCAGCAGATAGTTCATGATCGAGAATACGCTCTTCTTGATCTCGCCCGCGTACTGCGTGCCGCCGATCAGCACCAGCCGTTCCTTGAAGTTGATCACCACGAATACTTCCGACGGCGTTCCGTCGGTCTTCGGGTCCGCCGGACACCACGGCGCATTCAGGATCGTGAAATCCGGCCGGAAGCCCTGCAGATCGTGCGCGTCGGGTTGAATGAACATGCACGCCGAGAAAAGATTGTGCCACGCCCGCTCGTTGATCACGCGCACCTTCAAGCGCGACGCGGGGTCCGCCCCCGCGTAACCATCCCGCGCGAACACCGGCCGACCCTTGAAATACGCGAGAACCTTTTGATGCAGCCGCCGGAAATGTTCCTCGGCCAGCGGAATGTTCACCGCGCCCCAATCGACGTCGTTCGTGTCCGGCGTTTCGACGATGAACCGGTCCCGCGGCCGCCGGCCTGTGCATTTGCCCGTCGTCACCGCCAGCGCCCCGGTCTCGGTCAGCCGACCGTCGCCATCCGCGACGGCCCGGTCGATCAACTCGTCGGCGCTCAGGTTCCAGAAAACGTCGCCGGTTCCCACCAGCCCGTGTTGTTCCAATCCCATCACGCTACGCTGCGGCACGTCGTCATCCTTGATAAACGGGCCTCGAACCGTCCGTTCCTCGATCAATTGGGAATTCGTCATGCTACCACCCCCTGCTGCCCAGACAAGTTGCAACTGCACAATCCCATGCCCGGCGTTAACAAAAGCCGCTGACGCTCCCGCAGCCCGCAACCGCTAGGTGCCCGATCGCGCCGGATTTAGGTTGTACGCCCTTGTCGCCAAGCACGGTCCGTCTTGACACCCCACCCTCGCCATCGGTAGAAAACGCGCTCTGCGACCCGTATCCGGCGAACCGCGGTGACCGCCGCTTCGTACATGACATGACCCGCCAGTCGGCCGGGCATTCTTGAAGGCTGTGCGTAGAAATGATCGAAGTTAGGAATCTCACCAAACGTTACGGGCCGATACCCGCCGTCGACGACGTCTCGTTCAGCGTCGAAACCGCGTCCACCGGCAATATCATCGGTTTCCTGGGTCCAAACGGGGCAGGAAAAAGCACCACCATCCGTATCCTGACCTGCTATTTGCCCGCCACCAGCGGATCGGCTTCGGTCGCCGGTTACGACGTGTTCACCCAATCGTTGCACGTTCGGCGGAACATCGGATATCTACCGGAAAGCGCCCCGCTGTACCCCGAAATGCGGGCCCGCGAATATCTGAATTTCCGCGGCAAGCTGCACGGCATGACCCGCCACGACCGCGAATCCGCCATCCGCCGCGTCACCGAACGCTGCTGGCTGGGCGAATTCATCGACCGCCCCATCGGTCAGCTTTCCAAGGGCATGCGCCAGCGGGTCGGTTTGGCTGACGCTTTATTGCACGATCCCAAGGTGCTGTTCCTCGATGAACCGACCATCGGACTTGATCCTACCCAGATTCGCGAGACGCGCCAGCTTATCCGCGACCTCGGTCAACGGCACGTTATCTTTTTGAGTTCGCATATTCTTCCCGAGGTCGAGGCCACCTGCACCCACACCATCGTCATCGCCAACGGCCGCGTGCTCGCTTCCGGGTCGCCCACCGAATTGCGCGACCGCATCGGCGCCGGGTCGCGGCTGATCGCGGAAATCAAGGGCAAATCCGACGAAGTGCGCGGGGCCATTTCGGGCATCGCCGAGGTCAGCCGCGTCGAGATCGAACCGGTCGGTCCGTGGAATCGGCTGACCATCGAGGCCAACGGCAGCGGCGACGTCCGCGAGGAGGTTTTCCGCGTGACCGCGGCCCGCGGCTGGACGCTGCGCGAGATGCGCCGCGAAGTGGCCAGTCTCGAGGACTTCTTCATCAAGATCACCGCCGAGCAGCGCGCCGCCCGGGCTAAATGACCCTGAAAAATCGCCTGCGGCGACCAACCGGCGTCGCAAAAGGAGTCGACTCGACATGCGAAATGTCATGACCATCACCCGGCGGGAATTAGCCGCCTGGTTCTATTCCCCGATGGCCTACGGGGTCATCACCCTTTTTCTGGTGCTCGCGGGCATCATGTTCGACCTGCTCACGTTTGAACCGGGGGCGGAGGCGTCCATCCGCGGCGTCTTCGGCCCGTGGATGCTGCTCATTCTCGCCTTCATGCTGGCCATGCTGACCATGCGTCTGCTCAGCGAAGAATACCGCAACGGCACGATTGAAACGTTGATGACCGCCCCAGTCACCGACGCCGAGGTCATCGGCGGCAAGTACCTCGGCGCCCTCGTTTTCTACGCCGTCATGCTCCTCGGCACACTGATCTATCCCGTCCTCGTCTCGAAATACGGCGGACTCGATTCCGGATTGACGTTCGCGTGTTACCTGGGACTGCTGCTCACCGGCGCGCTCTACATCGCCGTCGGACTGTTCTTCAGCGCCTGCACCCAGAACCAGATCGTCGCCGGGCTGGCCGCGTTCGTCGTTCTGGCCGTTTTCACCTTCCTGACCAACTTCATCGGCCAGATGCAGGAGGGCACGCTCCGGGTGACGCTGCAACACCTGTCGGTGGCCGAACATTACGAAAGCTTCATGCGCGGCATGATCGACTTCACCCATGTAACCTTCTTCATCACCACGACGGCCGTCTTCCTGTTCCTGGCCGTCAAGGCACTGGAGTTCCGGCGATGGCGGTAGCATCGAAACCAAACCCGGGCGGAACCCCCCCGGGCGCCCGTTCCGATTTCAAGGGGCGGCATCTGGCCATTGGCGGGAACGTCGTCTTCACGGTCGGCGTGGTGATCGCCATTGCCGTCGTCGTGCAGTGGCTGGCCTATCTCGTCGGCGGGCAGCTCGACGTGACCACGTCCGGCGTCAACAGCCTGTCGCTCGGCACCGAAAAACTTCTCCACGACCTCGACCAAAAGGTCCACCTGACCTCGTTCTATTTCCAGACCGATCTCGAGGAGGGCGACCAGTCCAAATACCGCTCGCGCATCGACGACCTTTTGGCGCTTTATCAATCCGCCAACCGCAGTCAGATCGAAATCGAGCAGATCAACCCCCTGAAAGACCTCGCCAAACGCAAGAAGCTCGTCGAACGCATCAGCGGCCTGAAACGCTTCCAGGACGAAATGAAACCGCATCAGGCTGTTATCGACTACATGCAGGACACCTTGTCCAAACGCATCACCGACACGCTCCAGGAATCGCTCGACGCCGTCACGCCGCTGGTCGGCGAGGGCGCCGCCGAGGCCGAACGCAACGATCTGCTCCAGATTCACGGCGTGCTCGAACAATGGCCCCGCGAAATCGCCGACCTGTCCCAGGCCATCGACGACGCGACCCACGCCCCGCAGCCCATGTACGGCGCCGCGACGTCCAAACTGGGCGCCATGTACGGCGAACTGGGCGGCAATCTGAAGGCCATCGCCGACTACGCCGGCAAGCTCCTCGAGCAGCGCCCCGGCCTGTCCACTCCGGCGCGGTCGTTCCTGACGGACGCCCAGACGAAGTACGCCGGTCTCATCACCGAGCTGGAGGCCGAGGCCGCCAAAATCCGCGAACTTAAACCCCTTGAACTGGAAAACGTCCTGCAGCAATTGGGCGACACGACCAACGCGCTGGTCGTCACCACCGACGACAGCGCCAAGGTCGTCGCTTTCAGTGATGTGTGGGACGCGGCCGACCCCAATCTCCCCAACCCCGGCATCGAGCACCGCATATTCCGCGGCGAGCAGAAACTGACCGCGGCGATCCTGAACCTGACGCAGAAAGAAACCGCGGCCGTCGTATTCGTCCGCTATGGCGGCGAGCCGCTGTTTTTCGCGGGCATGCCCGGTCAGCAATTCGCCCGGGCGCCGTACGCCCAACTGAAATCCCTGCTGGAAGACGCCAATTTCACGGTCCACGAGTGGGACGTTTCGACGGCCGCAAGCGCCCCGGAAATCGACCCGCCGCCGACGCGTTCCATCTACGTGGTCTTGCGGCCGTCGCCGCCACCGGGCGGACCGTTCGCCCAGTCGCAGCAGCAGCCGTTCAACGACACCCACATGCAGTCGGTGGTCAACACCATGGGCGACAAGGCCCGGGCCGTGTTCCTGGCCGGCTGGGCGCCCAGCGCCTTCGGCATGATCCCCGCCCCCTATGAATACGCCCCCTATCTGAACGACCAATGGGGCATCAACATCGACTCCAATGTGCTGGTTCTGAAAGTCGCCGGCGTCGGACCCGGAAAATTCCAACTGACCCAGGCCAGCGGACAGGTCCGCGAATTTAACCAGGCCGACCACGTGCTGGTGCGAAATATCACCGGACAAACGGCCTCGTTCCCGCTGGTCGCCCCCGTTGAAATCATGGAAAAGAAACCCGACGGCGTGACCGTCGAGCCGCTGCTGTGGGCTCCGCGATCGGAAACTCTGTGGGGCGTCCACAATCCCTCGGATTACGTGCAGAAAGCCCGCGCCGGCGAGGATTTCGAAAAAACCGCGGAAGACGAACTCGGCCCGTTCAATCTGGCCGCCGCCGCGCAGAAGGGCGAATCCAAAATCCTGGTGATCAGTTCCCCCAACTGCATGACCGACGACGTGGCCCTCGCCCCCGCTCTGGTCCGCACCTCGCGCGGGTATATTCTGCGCCAGCAGAACCCCGGCAACGTCTCGCTGCTGCTGAACGGACTGCACTGGCTCAACGACAAGGTCGAGTGGATGGAACTCGGGCGTCCGGCAAACACCGGCTCGATTGAAATCGCCCAGGGACCGACGCTGACGTTCATTAAAGTGTTCGCCGCCGGCATCTGGCCCCTGCTGGTGGTCGGCTGCGGGCTGGTCGCCTGGCGGATTCGGCGGAGGTAACGGGTTATGAATTTCAAAACCAGCATCGCGCTTACTTTTCTCCTGGTCGTGTCCATGTTGGGACTGCTGCTGGTCCAGGGACGCAAGCCCCAGCGGACGGTCAAGTCCGGACCGGATGACGCAACCACGGCCCCCGGCTTCGAGAAGTCGCTGTTCGACAAGCCGATCGAAGACGTGAAACAGGTCGTCTGCGTCCGCCCCGACGGCGCCGAATGGCGTTTCGAATCCGAAAAAAAGGAGGGCCAGGCCGCCGCCGCGTGGACGCTCGTTAAGCCGGTTCTGGGCAGCGTCTCCGCCTACATGGTCGATGGCATCGTCAACCAGCTTAAGAACCTCAAGTACAACATCCGGTTCGCCCCCGGCGCGGCCGACGCGGTTACGCCGGCCGACGCCGGTCTCGAATCGCCACGGGTCACGGTCACGGTCACCGGCGATGGCGGCGATATCGTCGTCAAGATCGGCAAGGCCGTCTCCGCCGACAAGACCTACGTTCGCCTCGGCGACGGCGACATCTACGTGGTCAACGCGTCGCTCGACAGCCTGATCCGCGAGCGCGTCGAGGAGTATCTCGACAAAGAACTGATCAAGTTCGACCTCGGCGATGTCAAGACCGTAACCATCGGCCACCGACCGGAAGGCGGCGAACTCGTCACCTATCGCCTCGAAAAACGCGACCCCGACAAATGGGTCTTCACCGAGCCGTTCAACGCCGACGCCGACGACAAGGCCATAGAAGACGCACTGCGGGCGCTCTCGCGCCTCCGCGCCAACGACTGGGCCGCCGCCGGCGCGGCTGAAGACCTGGGCCGGTTCGGGCTGACCGCGCCCATGCTCACCTGCGAAATCACAACCGAAAAAGAGCTCGTTGTTCAAACCGATGCCGACGCAACAAAAACCGACGACGCCGCCGATGCCGAATCCGACGCCGATGCCGATGCCAATGCCGATGCCGAAAAACCAAAACCCGAACCCGTGAAGGAAATCAAGACCGATCGGTTTCAGCTCGCCGTCTCCGACCGCGGCCCCCTCGGCAAGGACAATCAACGCTACATCCGCGCCGGCGACCGCGGCGGCGTGGCCACGCTCATCAAGGCCACCGCCGACAAGTTCACTCCCGACGTCGAAAAATGGCGGAACATGAAGCTGCTGCGGCAGTCCGTGGTTGCCGCCGACCGCATCAAAATCAACCGCGCCGCCGGTGAATCCACCGATCTCATCAAGGGCGAGGACGGGAAATGGTCGTACGCCGATTCCGGCGTCGCGGCCGAATCCGCCGCCGTCACCGGGCTGCTGCACGGCATCGACGCGATGAAGGCCGCCGCGTTCGTGGACGACGCCGACCCCGCCGACCCCGCGCTCGGCTTCCAATCGCCGCAGACGGAGCTTGTGTTCTCGCTTCCCGGTGACGACCAGCCCCTGCGCATCCAGGTCGGAAACCCCACCGACGCGGAAAGCAAGCGTCTCTTCTATGTGCGAATCAACGAATCGCGATCTGTCGCCAAGGTCCGCGCTGCCGAAGCCGGCGTGCTCCAGCGGCCGTCGCTGGCCTTCGAGAATCACGACGTCTTCGTCGTCGCCCCCGGCGACCTGCGCACGATCGACATCGCCCGCCCCAACGCCGTCACCGGCGAGACCGAGGCGTTAACTTTGCAACGCGAGACCGATGCCACGTGGAAAATAATCATGCCCACCGCGGCCGGCACCGACCCCGTCGCCGCCACGGCGTTGACCTCCGCTCTCGCCGCGCTCCGCGCCCAGTCCGTCGCGTCGCGCGACGGCGCCCCGTCCGAATTCGGTCTCGACAAACCGGCCGTGCATGTGGCGATCACTTATCAAGGCCCCGCAACGGTCAACGCCGGCGAAACTGATTCCGCCGACGCCCAGCCCCCGGCGCCCGAATCGTTAAACGTCATGCTCGAAATCGCGACGCACTCCAACAATGTCTACGCCAAACGCTCCGACCGCCCGACCATCTACCAGTTGCCGCAAGCGTCCTACGACGCGTTGATCGCCGACTTCCGCACCAAGGACGTTTGGTCGTTCGAAATCGCCGACGTCGCAGGCCTCACAATCACCACCGACGACCGCACCGTACGATTCGACAAGACCGGCAACCAATGGACGTACACGCCCGAGGCGGACCTGCCCATCGACGGTCCGAAGGTCGACGCCCTCGTCCAGACGCTTCACGACCTCAAGCTCGAACGGGTGGTCGCCTACCACGCCGCGGAACTGGCCGCGTTCCGCCTGGACCGCCCGCGGCACACTGTCACCCTGCGCACCGGCGACGGCACAACCATGACCCTCCGCGTTTCCGCGGCCGCTTGCGTCGCGACTCAACCCACGGGACACTGCGCCGTGCTCGAGGGTTCGACCGACGTCTTCCTGTTGACCGGCGACGCGGTGTCTCCGATGGACGTCCGCGTCGAGGACTTCGAATCTGCCGCGGGCTCCTGAATGGATCTGCTCCTCATCCGCCACGGCGAGGCGTTGCCCGTCGGTCGCGACGGCATCGCCTCCGATTACGACCGCGTTCTGTCCAACATCGGCAAGCGCAAGAGCACGGCCGCCGGCGAAGCCCTGACCCGCCTCGGGGTCCATCTCGACGCCATTCTGTTCAGCCCGTTGCCTCGCGCCGAACAGACCGTCGGCGCGCTGGTCGAACGCTTCGAAGGTCATCCCGCCTGCCGCGCCTGCCCGGAAATGGCCCCCGGGGCCAATTGGGACACGCTGGTGAAGGAACTGCGCCGCAACAGCGAATTGTCGGCCATCGCCCTCGTCGGTCACGAACCCGATCTGTCCGGCATGGCCGCCCGCGTCCTCGGCGGCGACGATCTGCCCCGCTTGATCTTCCACACCGGCTCGATCGCCTGCATCCACCTGGAACTGAAGTCCGATCCGCCCGACGCATCCCTCCGTTGGTTCCTCGACTCCGCCCAACTCGAATGGATCGCCCGCGGGCAGTAGTCGACGAGACGGAAGAGCGATACTGGTGTCGTTTTCGCTGGTGCGAGAATTCGCTGGTGCAAGAATCCTTTCTCGCACCCACTCTTCGCGGGAATCCCGTCCCGCGAATTCCCCCAACCCCGCCCCCGGTTTGATGCCATCCTCCATCCCGCTGGTGCGAGAATCCCTTCTCGCACCCACTCTTCGCGGGAATCC